>JAOZUU010000386.1 GCA_029938515.1 Desulfobacterales bacterium
CTGACGCCAGCGTCACAAGCGAACCGATCAGGGTCTCTCCACTTTTCAAACGTGTCTTTAAATTGTTCATCTTGATTTGATTCTCCGTATTCCGGCGATTTTCTTAGACATTTAACTGAAAGGAGAGACGTTTTTTGTATTGATGACTCCTTCATTTTTTAAAAACATCAACACTTCCTGTTTTAATATCTTCCTTATACGCCTGAATTTTTCCGGTGGGAGAAGCGTGTTAATGTCTTGATCGATTATGGTCTGGGTTAAATGCTTTTCCAAAAACAGGGTTAGTTCATGGATATAGGCTCGCGAATCGGTCTTGCGCCTTTCCGCTATAACATCCTCGTCATAGGCAAAACCCTGCATAAAAAAATAGTGAATGTCGTAAATATCTCTGCCGGCTAAGGTTCCATTGTTATCAAATCTCTCCATCGTGGCCACGAGTTTGTTGGCGAACATGGTTTCTTTAGTCTGACAATAGGCGATTCTGTCTATATCAACCAGCCTGACCGGTTCATATTTGTTTGCCTTAACGCGAAATGTGGTGACGTCAAGCTTCAGGGTATTCCTTTCGTTTGGCTTGTTCGGATATTTTAGAAAATATTGGGGAACCTTTGAGCTGCTGTCCGCAATAGTCAAACCAAGATCATAAAAAATTACCTCCAGCGCCGCGCGGGTTTTGGGAATATCAGCATTCTCTCCCACATAGTCAAAATCCAGATCAACGGAAAACCTGTCAAGAAAACCATGCATTGCCGCGCATGTGCCGCCCTTGAAATACAGAACACTCGCGAGATGGCTGCTATCGCAAACAGCGGTGAGCAAACGGTATAACCATGCCCTGTGAATCGTCTCTTTTCTACTTGGCAGTAACATAATTTTGAGAACGTGATTTGTAACCCAACCGTAATTGAAGTTTTTTTACGCTTGGCCAGTCAACAGCTTTCCGGTTGTCAAGATGATAATTGGGCTGAAAGTGAAGCATGTCCGCCACCGCTCTCTCAGGGGTTGCCCTGTTTATTCCCCCTAAAACCTCGATTCCGATTTTTTGATAGAGGAACCGGTCGGTTAGACGACGGCAGCGAAAATCGTTGCCGCCCGCTTTGAATCTTTTTGATAATGAAGATATTATCGTTATATAATGAATGTCTTGCAGAATAATACCGTGGCGGGCGAGCACAGTCTCCGTGCTTACGTACGCAAACCTGTGCAGGACTTTAATCCCTAATAATAGCGGGTCAATCTCTTTCGGTGGCTTTATCGAGTACAGACCTTTGAATACCCGGAAAAGCAAACCGGCGTCCGTATACCGCTTAAGGGTTGTATATAAAGTGTTCGGCTTGCTAATGCGCCACAAAACGGCAAGGTCACCCGCATGAAAAACCTGCTCCCCCAACCTGGCCAGCTCGGCAAATCGCCGTTGGGTTATGTTTCTTTTTCCTGTACTCATATGTACAGAATACACGAACGCCTGGCAATGTCAACCGTCAAGCCGGGCCAATGTCAATTAATGACGATGTCCCCCAAATTGAAGCGCCACAGCCTCTTTAGCCAGTTGTTCTGGACGGATGTCATCCAGCTTGAATTCAATCCCGGAATTTTCTCCGTTGGTGATTATTTCAATAAGTTCATCTTGTTTCATAATTTTCCCTGTCGGCGACCCGGTTTTTGTAAGAATTGACGGTATGGGCCGTAATGGGCCAATCACTGTAACCGCGTTTTCCGTATTTTGCCATAATATCACTCCTCGCTGGTAATCAGTTTGTCTATTATGCTGATCGGGCGGTTTTAAAAGACCGTTTCGAATGTCCGCACCCACATTCGGCACACATGCCGTCACAACTACACCGGGACCTTAATCTATGGCTTTTTTCTTGGGAAAATAATCGAATCTCTTCCCTTCCCCGAACGATGCACTTCCCATCGACAAACAGGACCTGCTGCAACGGGACAACCGTTTCGGTCAGCAGGTTCTCCAAAAGAGATACACCGAAAGGAAAAGCATTACGAAGATTTTCGATATGAATCACAACTTCTCCATTTCCGTTGTACCGTACCATGATGGTATCGATCAGTTTCCAGGCGGAAGTGCCGTCAAAATCTCCGCTTAAATGCAATACAAGACTACTGCCGTTAATCTTTTTTGATACGATTTTGAAATTGGCACTCATGGCGACCTCCGCTGGCTTTTTTAGGTAATTCGATTCATTGTGTCGTCTGCAACCATTCTCCCTTGGGACGGGTTAATTCAATGATGGTGAATTCTCCGCCAATGCATTGGAAATACAACTTAAGCTTGAGCTGGGAAGTATTTTCAGCATCTTATCGTGTTTTTTACACAATCCCTTGACCTTATGACAGGCGCCGTGACTGTTGCAGTCCACCGGGCACAGAATCAGTTCAGCCCGTTTGACCCGCGCCTCAAGATTCCGCGGTCCCTTGCTGATATATCCATCATGATAGTCGAATTCATAGCCATTCGATCCATCTTTATTAAAACTCATAGGCCAGCTGAGTGGTAAATGCATAGCCGGACTCACCCGTGCCGCCGTCCTTTTCATCGTAGTCATTGTCATAGAAATACTCGAGTGTCAGGGCCGTCCCATTAAAAATGATCATGCTGGCAGACCCAAGGAACCGGTTTTCCGGCAGTCCCAGGTTGACGGCTTCCGAGGTACCCTGGTAACCAATGGCAAAAACGGTTGTCCTGCCCAATAACTCGGTGGCATAGGCCAATTCAGTATTCCAGGCCTTGGGCTCGGCGCCGTCGTTATCAAAGGAGATCTCGGAGACATCAAAGGCGTCCATGGCCTGGATATACTCACCGATGAAGGAAAAGGGACCATAACCGGCGATCAGATGCGCGCCGATGCCAGCCACCCGATCCTCGATTTCTTCCAGGCCATTTTCATCAAGAGCATCGGAGATGCCGCCCGAGTCGGCAATATTGCTGACATAGCTGACACCCCCGTTAATGGATATTTCATCCTGTTGATAGCCATAGCTGAGCATGGCACCAAACCCGCCGATGTGATCGCTGGAGTCGATCTCATTCATCCCTTTATAGCTGTATACGGAATCATAGAACCCACTTCGCTCAAAGCCGACACCCATGCCCATTGCGTTGATCTCACCAATTTCAAGCGTCATGGAATCCTGCATCATGTTGGTCTCGAAGTTGCCAAAGGGCATATAAAACTTACCAGCCGTCATGAGCACGGGAAATTTCTCATAGTTACCCAGCCAGATGTTGGCTGAATCGATGTCGAGATCGTCATCCTCTTCACCGCCTTCATACAATGCGCGAATATGACCTGTTGCCCATTCAGACACCTGGGCATCAAAGCCGAGTTCCATCGTGGGAACGTTAAACTCACTGAAGCTGTCGTTTTCAAAGTCCTCGCCGAAAACCGTCTCCACCTCGATTAGGCCAAACATGGTGACGTATTGGTTTATCTTTTGAGCTTCGCCCTCTTCTTCCATCCGCGCGCGCATTTCCTTCCTGATCACCTGCTGAACCCGGGTACGCAGTAGCTGTTCAGGGACCGCCTGACTTGTCTCCGCCTCCGCTGGAAACATCACATCCGGCTCTCCGCTTGTCTCAAGAGCCTTTTTATCCTGTTCAAGCTCGGTAATGCGCTGGGTCAACTGCTCTATCTGTTGTTTGAGCTTTTCCATCTCCGCATCTTCGGCCAGAGCGTTACCGATGCTTAAAAAAATGAGGGTGACTGCCAAAACAATTGATTTGTACACTTTCTTTTTCATCAAAC
>JAOZUU010000387.1:0-2554 GCA_029938515.1 Desulfobacterales bacterium
GGTAAGTGGCGTTTCCCCGGCTGCCACTGGCCAGAACGCAGATGGCCGGTCCTTGCGTATCCCTTATTGAATTGAGCGCGGCAGGTTTTTCATTAGCCATGGTATCAGAAACATTTTCCATTTTTGTAGGCCCTGGGTTTCAAACAATTGAGTGGGCCTGTCGCTGCTATCGGCCGGTATGTCCGAAGCCGCCCTTGCCGCGACGGGTAACGTCCAGATGGTCGACCTCCTGAAACCGGGCCTGGAAGACCCGGGTGATGATCATTTGGGCGATCCGATCACCCCGCACAATGGGGTGCGACTTGGGACCGAGATTAATCACGGCCAGTTTTACTTCTCCGCGGTAATCGGCATCGATGGTGCCGGGCGAATTGATCAGTCCGATACCATGGCGCACGGCCAGCCCGCTGCGGGGCCGGATCTGGGCCTCAAATCCTTCCGGCAGCGCCAAGGCGAATCCGGTGGAGATCAATTCAATCGTTCCGGGTTTTACCGTGACCGTCTCCGTTACGGCTGCGCAAATATCCATTCCTGCCGATAGGGGCGTCATGTAACGGGGCAGCGGAATATCGGCATCCTGCTCGGGATTCAGGCGGTGAATCTGGATAATCGGTTGATTTGGCATCGGCTATTGTTTCATCAGGTCGGAAAAAAGGCTTTCATCCGCAATCGGCCCCAGGGTTGTCAAGGCTACCTGGTCGTCGCCGAAGAGCCGCCGGGAGAGGGCTAAAAGATCCCGGGCAGATACCCCGTCGATTTTCGACAGGATTTCCTTCATCGGTATATGCCGACCGAAATGAATCTCTTGCTGGGCCAGGCGAATCATCTGATTATCGTTGCTTTCTGCGGATAATAATAGGGCACCTTTAGTATAATCTTTGGCGCTTTTCAATTCATCGTCGCTGACCGGTGCCTCTTTCAATTTTCGGATGGCCGTTAAAATTCGTTCAACCGTTTCAACCACGTGGTCGGGGGATACGGCCGCATAAATACCAAACATGCCCGCATCTTCAAATGAGTTGACAAATGAATAGATCGAATAGGCCAGACCGTATTTCTCACGGATTTCCTGAAACAGCCGGGAACTCATGTTCCCACCCAGGATGGTATTCAGCAAAGAGAGGGTATACCGGTCGGGATTAGATGTGGCCATCCCTCTGCTTCCAAGGCAAAGATGAACCTGCTCCTGATCCCGGGGATGGACCTGGATTTGGAAGTGATTCGTCGGTTTTTCCCGTTGAGGCAATTCACCCGTGGAAGTCAGCATCTCGAACACCGGGTGAAGCAGATCCACGAATACCGGATGGTCGATCATGCCGGCGGCTGAAATGACGATTCGTTCAGGTTGATATAATTTATGGAAAAACCGCTTCAGTTTGCTGGAATCAAACCGCATCAGGTTTTCCCGGGTGCCGATAACGGGATGTCCCAGGGGATGATCACCCCAGAAGTTTTGGCCGGCCAAATGGTGCACCAACTCATCGGGGCTATCTTCCAACATACTGATTTCCTGGAAAATGACCGGCCGTTCACGTTCCATTTCCTGTTGATCGAATACCGAGTTTAGAAAAATATCCGATAGAATGTCTACCATGGTGGGCAGTTGCCCGTTCATCACCTTGGCATAATAGCAGGTGTTTTCCATGGAAGTGAAGGCATTCGTGGCCCCACCGATGGCATCGAATTCCTTGGCGATTTGATAGGCCGATCGTCGCCGGGTGCCTTTGAAGATCATGTGTTCGATGAAGTGGGAAAGGCCCCGCTCATCCGTGGTTTCGTCTCGGGCACCGGCATCGACCCAGATGCCCATGGAAACCGAATACAAATGGGGCATGGGCATGGTCAACACACGGATCCCGTTCGGCAGGGTGCTTTTTTGGATGGACGCGCTTGTCATTTAATCACGCTTGTCACTGACTTCCTTGTGGCTTAAGCGGATTTTGCCATCCCGTCCGATCTCCAGGACTTTCACCTTGATCCGATCGCCTTCATTGACGATATCGGTGACCTTTTTAACCCGGTGATTGGCCAGTTGAGAAATATGCACCAGGCCATCGGTTCCGGGCATGATCTGCACAAAAGCGCCGAAATCCATTATTTTGACGACTTTACCTTCATAAATGGCGCCGACTTCCGGCTCGGCGGTAATTTCCCTGACCCGGTCCAGAGCGGCATCTCCTTCTTCCTGGCTGGTGGCTGCAATTTTGACGAGGCCGGAATCATCGATTTCAATTCGAGTATTGGTATCCGCCTGAATGGCCCGGATCATTTTGCCGCCCGGACCGATGACGTCACGAATTTTATCCGGATTGATCTCGATGGTGGCAATGACCGGCGCATAGCGGGATATTTCCTCACGGGGCGCATTTAAGGCGGCCTCCATTTTATCCAGGATATGAAGCCGCCCTATCCGAGCCTGGGCCAGGGCCTTTTCCATAATATCGCGGGACAATTCTAGAATTTTGATATCCATTTGCAGGGAAGTGATTCCTTCCCGGGTCCCGGCGACTTTGAAGTCCATATCACCGGTATGGTCCTCGTCACCGAGGATGTC
>JAOZUU010000387.1:2654-3754 GCA_029938515.1 Desulfobacterales bacterium
GATCCGAGGGTCAAAATGCCGAGCACCTGGGTTTCACCGCGGGTGAAAAGGGCGCTGCCGTGGGGCCGGGGCAAAAAGCCGGGCTGGCAGGTGATGGGACGGATTTCATCAAATCGGCGACCGTCCATGCGACGGTTTTCCTTCAGGACCAGGTCCCGTGAGATTTGTTTCTTTAGATTGGAAAAAATTTCCTTCACCTCACCCTCGCGATCGGGATGGGTTTTTTCAAATTGCAGAGCGGTATCCGATTTGACCTGGCGAAGGGCGACCTGGCGCTCGATTTTTGTCGGCACCTGGATCGCCTGGCGAATGTTTTCCGATGATTCGGCGGCCACGGCCCGGAAAAGATCCGGATCCGGCTCAGGTGGATCGAAGGATCGTTTCGGTTTACCGCATTTGGACTTGAGTTCCTCCTGGATCTGGATGAGCGGTTGCAGCGCCTGATGACCGAAATAAATGGCTTCAATGGCGTCCGCCTCCTCTATGATTTTAGCCCCGCCTTCCACCATGACCACGCCGGTTTTCGATCCGGCCACGATGATGTTCAAATCAGACTGGTCCCATTTTGAAATGGGTGGATTGACCACGAGTTGACCATCGATCCGTCCCACCCGAACACTGGCGATGGGGCCGGCAAAAGGGATGTCCGAAATTTCCAGGGCGGCGGAAGCCCCGAGCATGGCCAGGCAGTCCGGATCGTTTTCCTGGTCCATAGACAAGACCGTTGCAATGATCTGGATTTCAAAACGATATCCCTTGGGGAATAACGGTCGGATAGGGCGGTCGATCAAGCGGGCGGTAAGGGTTTCTTTTTCACTCGGCCGGCCGATTTCCCGACGGAAATAATTGCCGGGAATCCTTCCGGCAGCGTATATTTTTTCCATGTACTCAACGGTCAAGGGGAGAAATCCCATATCCCGCTCGTCTGTCGAGCCTACAGCCGTTACCAGGACAACGGTTTCACCGTACTGAACAACCACCGCACCGGATGCTTGTTTGGCCATCTTGCCCGCCTGGATTTTTAATGGTTGGTCTCCAAGTGTGGTATTAAGTTCTACTTCCATATGTTTCTCCTATGCAGCAGTGTCGCAATAAATATA
>JAOZUU010000388.1 GCA_029938515.1 Desulfobacterales bacterium
TGCCTGGTCATCCATCCGGATGTCGTTGGGAACAAAACGCTCGCCGGAAAGCACCTTTTCCACCACGGGATGCCGCCCGTTTTTGATCTCAATGATGCCGTCATGATTGAATGACGGGCGGTGATAGTCGTTCTGGTCTGCCACCATAACCAGGTTCAACAGGCAATCCAACCGGGCGATAAAACGGGCCACCCTAAAAATCAATGCGTTGTTTTCAACCACCTTTTCCCGAAGCCGACAAAAAATATCGTATTCCAGTTTGGCCCTCCGGTCTTCCGCCCCCAGGACCTTCTCCTCGAACTGTTTCAGTTCGTCGGTGATATAGCGCTCGGCATTGACCAGAGTCTGCCTGCGAACATAATGGTCCGGCACAGATCCGGCATGTGCCTTGGTTACTTCGATAAAATAGCCGAAGACCTTGTTATAGCGAACCTTTAAGGTGGGAATTCCCGTAGCTGACCGTTGCTGATTTTCCAGGCGGGCGAGCCAGCCCTTGCCGTCCCGGCTGATTTGAATCAATTCGTCCAGTTCTTCATGGTATCCCTCCCGAATGAGGCCGCCCTCGTATACCGTGGGGGGGGCGTCATCGCGGATGGCCGTCTCAATTTCCCGGGCCACGGTGTCGAGCGCATCCAGCGGAAAGTTAATGCGGTAAAGTTTGGCCTTCAGCGTTTCGAGCCGGGACATGAGGTCGGGAAACGTCTGAAAGGACCGTTTCAGGGCAATCAGGTCCCTGGCGTTGCCATGACCCATGCTCACTTTGCTGCCAAGCCGCTCCAGGTCCGCCATGATTTTCAGCTTGGCCCTGATTTCTCCGGTAACGGCGATGTGTTTTCCGGCTTCTTCCACGGCATCCAGGCGTTCCTCGATGAAGCGGGTGTCCATTAATGGATAATTCAGCCATTGCTTGATCAAACGCGCACCCATGGCGGTAACAGTCTTGTCAAGTACGCTGATCAACGTTCCCTTGCGACCCCCGGAACGGATATCCCCGGTTAGCTCCAGATTACGACCACTCAAATTATCTACCTGGAGATAGGCGGATAAAATGTAGGGGCTAATCCGCCGGATGTGGCCCACGGCCTGCTTTTGAGTGTCATTGACATAGGCAATGATGGCGCCGGCCGCGCTGATGCCGGCTGTAAAGTGCTCGCATCCGAATCCCTCCAACGATATGGTTTGAAAAAGGGTCAGTAAGCGTTCCCGGCTTTTTGTGTATTCAAAATCAGCATCTTCCAGAAAAGATATGGATTTTTCGGAAAAGGATTCTCTTACCCCCCTGAACCGGTCCTCCTCACGGGCCGATTCGGGCAACAATACTTCCCGGGGCGCGATTCGTACGGATTCACCCATCAGGGCGTCCATCGTATCCGGCTCGCAGACGCGAAATTCACCGGTGGAAATATCCAGGCTGGCCAGCCCCGCGTTGTCCCGATGGATGAAAAATGACAGAACAAAGTTATTGGATTTTGCTTCCAGCAGATCGTCCTCGACGATCATTCCCGGTGTGATCACGCGCACCACTTCTCTTTTGACCAGTCCCTTGGCCAGGGAAGGATCTTCAACCTGATCGCAAATGGCTACTTTAAGACCCCGGTTGATCAGGCGGGCAATATAGTTTTTGGCGGCGTGATAAGGCACCCCGCACATGGGGATCGGTTTTTCCTGGTTTTTATTGCGCGAAGTCAGGGTGATCTCGAGAATCCCGGCGGCCAGTTCGGCATCCTCAAAGAACATCTCGTAAAAATCACCCATCCGGTAAAACAGAATGGCATCCTGATACCTATCCTTGATGGACAGGTATTGCTCAATCATGGGGGTTAGTTTTGAACGGGGCATGGATCGATCGGTAATTGACCTGAATCGGTCAAGGTCATGTCAATCGGGACGATAAAGCCTGAAGTACGATTTAAACGCTTGCTTTTTCGGCGGCGGATTCCACGGTCTCCTTTAATTCCCGGGTCGTGCCCACACCATCAGGCAGGATCTGACCGGATGTGGACGCCTGGCTCGCATTGAGCTCGTTTTTCAGTGACGCAATCTCATTCTGACGATCGCTCAAGGAATGGTTCAGTTCCTTGATAGATTTGCGACGTTTAATGCGCCCGGACATGGAAAGCAGGTAAAAAACAACGACTCCGAAAACGAAAGTAATGATACATATCACCGCATTGGATATTTCCGGGGTGGTATATGGACCGGCAACGATTAGATCAAGACCCAGGCGATGTTTTTCCTGAAAATAGGTCAAGTTTTGAAATGCGAATACAACCAGTAGCGCAAGGATAATGCCAATAAGAATGAATTTAACCTTTTTCATATCGATTCGCCCTCCAATTTCAATTTATGAATGTCCGATTTTTGAATGTCCGGGTGATCATTAATTTAGCTGTACAGGTTACTCCGTTCATGTGAAAAACTCAACCATTTTATCAAATGGGCACAATATCCAGATCTCCCCACATGGCAACGGCATCCCCTTTGATGATTACAACACCCTCGACGCCGGAGATGCTCCGGGCAAAATCAACGGCCGGCTGAAGGTCTTTTTTTGTCTGAACATGGTTGGCCACGGCCGTCGCCGCGGCATCCGCCAACGGGCAGGATCTGGAAACGATGCTCACGGCCTCAGCCAACCCCATGCTCAATGAGGGACCCACCATACCTGATGACGTGCATATGGCCATGGCGTTCGCATTTGCGTTTAACCGGACTCCCAGTTTCCGGCTCAAGGGAGAAGGACCGGCGAGAATACCGACCGTCACGGGCTGTGACGCGTGGATAAAAATATCTCCGCCGTTTTCCACGATGACGTCCTCACTTTCCATCAGCAACCCCCGACCCACATATTCAGCCACGACACCGGCCACGGCCGCCATGGGCCCGACACCGGCGTTTTTACCCGCTTCGGTCATTTTTAGGATGATGCGAGGGACGGGACCATCGATAATCCACGGGGATAACGTCCAGGCAAAATGCGGAAATCGCTGAATATACTTTTCAATGATTCCCCGGCTTTCAAGCACCAGTTCCCTTGCCGCTGCCTCCATGGGATACCGGGCATAAATGGACAGGTCGGTTTCCTGAACGAGCACATCAAACCGGACCAACCCATCGGGCGGCGAAATGTTTCGATAGGTACGTTTTTCACAAGACATTATTAATTAAATTACATAGTTATATATGTTTACTTTATGTCCTGCATGATATCTAAAAAGTCCGGTTTCTCTTAAAAAGAGAGTGGTTTGGGACGTAGTTTTTCCGGGCATTGCCTTAAAAAATATCGATCCGTCATTCCGGAGATAAAATCTCGAACAACTTCAGCCGGACAATGCTGTTCAGTATATTCAGCGGACATCCCCTCCAGGAACCGGGAAAATATCGCCGATGACCGATGGTTTTTTTCAAGATCGTGCAAATATTTTTCAAACAAGATCCCGAACAACCTTCCAATGATCTTTTTACGGGCCTTGAGTACCGGATTCAGGTAAATCCGCCGGTAATTAAATTTTTTTAACTCCACCAGCGCCTGCGAAACTTCGGGACTGAAGGCGATATACGACTTGCCGAAACTGGTTGCAATCAGGTCCGTAACCAGGCGGTAAACAATCGTGCCGTTGGTATTACCCAGGTGTTTAACACTGTCAGCGGGCAAATCATCACGCCGGATAAGGTTCAGCCGGATCGCATCCTCGATGTCCCGGCCGATATAACCGATCGTATCGGCCATCCGCA
>JAOZUU010000023.1:0-2063 GCA_029938515.1 Desulfobacterales bacterium
AATTGGAGTTGTTAAACAGGCATGTCTCTCGTAAGTTATCCAGACGTATCGGAATGTATTTATGACAACCGGGATAACCCCAAAATCCTTTTCCCGGTAATCATGAAAGTACCTGAATCCGAGCGTCGGCCGCGCGGAAAAGAACAGGTGCAAACATTGAGCCGGCTGGCCCGTCAAGCGGCATTGATCAGCGCCGAAAAAAGCGGCCTAGTTACAAGCGATTTTCGAAAAAACGAAGACGGGGTTCCGATTCCCACCGATGGCATCCACTGGTCCATCTCTCACAAGCCCGGTTATGTCGGCGGCGTGGTCGCCACCGAACCGGTGGGAATCGATATTGAACCGGTCCGTTTAGTTAAAGACGGGGTAATGACGAAAATCGCCGACGAAGAGGAATGGGCGCTGGCCGGCGGCAAAGCCCCGGAAGCTTTTTTCCGTTTCTGGACAGCCAAGGAGGCCGTATTAAAGGTCATGGGCGTGGGGTTCACCGGCCTGGGGAATTGCCGCATTGTACGGATTGTAAATGATGATAGCCTGATCGCCGGATACGGCCAGAGACGATTTGTCGTCCATCAAACCTGGTTTACCAAAAACCATATCGCCGCAATCACCGGAACCGGACGATCCATTCAATGGGCTTTTGTTTAGTTACCCCATATCCTAAATGAAGACGAACAGGCGGACTTGTTTATAGCAGCCCATGTCTGCGACGAAAATCCACGGACGCTCCTTATCTCTCCCCGCATTTTGAAAACAGGAAAAAATTAACTTGACACATAAGACCACATTGTGGTATATATACATCTCCTTTTTAACCCGTTCTTTGTTTGACACTCCGGGGTATGGTTTTCTTTCATTGCAAATAGCACGGCCGAACCCTGAAAGGTTTCTCCGGCCTGCTGCAGTAGCGGTAGTTGGGCAAGTGAATATTATCAGCAAAGGAGGTTGATATGCAAAATGTTAAAATTTTAGTGCCCTACAATTTTACCACCTACGACCAGAAGTCCCTGAAATTTGTGATTGACGCCTTCGCCCACAACAAGAATGCTGATGTCACGCTTTTTTCCACTTACACCCCTTTACCTGAAATTGAAGCCCAGGATGCCCCCATCATGGCCAAGCTGAAAAGCAGCTTGAATTATCTTTCCCAGTTAAACACGGAGCAGGAAAACGTATTGCAGGATGCCGTTAAGAGCCTGATTCAGGGTGGATTTTCGAAACAGCAGGTTCGTGCTGTTTTTTTACCGCGAAAAAAAGATATTGCTGCTGAGATTATCAAGCTTGCCAAAGCGGACCGCTTTTCATTGATCGTCATGAACCACAAACCGAAAAGGGCAACTCATTTTTTTACGGGCCACGTTTTCAGTAAAGTCGTGACAGCCTTGAAGGATATCACGGTCTGTGTGGTCACCTGAATTTGGCCAAATCAAAGGTTGCATGAACAATCCAATCTATCCAAAACTCGGACAATTTTACGTTGAACGGTAATCCACCAATTTTCGCTCCATAAGGAGGTAACTCATGGCTTCCGAAAACAAGATCGACATCAATATTTTCAAAGTGGTCACAAAGGCCATTGCCGAATCAGACGACCTGGGCATCATGGCCGATCACCTGACGCAGCTGCTTGTAGGGGCACTGGAAATCAAAGGATGCACCCTGTTTGCCCTCAACCACGAAACCAAAGAGCTTGAAATCCTGGCCACCTTCGGTATGAGTGTCGGCTATTTGAACAAGGGGCCGGTGGTGTTTGACAAGAGCATCGGCTGCATTCAAACCGAAGACTCCATTGTGATCAGGGATGTTGAAAAAACCGACCTGCTGCAATACCCCGAAGAGGCCAGAGCTGAGGGAATCGGTGCCATCGTTTCCATGCCTGTGCTTTTCTATGGAGACACCATGGGAGCCTTACGGCTGTACCATCATCAAAACTGGGATATTTCCGACCAGGACCGTGACTCCCTGATGACCCTCGCCGAAGTCATCGGCCTGGCGATGATGTACACAAGGCTGCGCCACGCGGCGCAATCGTTTAAAGAGGCCGTGGCCACATTACCCGGATT
>JAOZUU010000023.1:2163-13191 GCA_029938515.1 Desulfobacterales bacterium
GGCAAGGAAGAGAATACGGTGGCCGAAGAAAGTCAAAAAAGCAGGGCATCGAAAAAAAAACTCAACTGCTGGGAAGTCACCATGTGCGGCAGGGAGCCGGGGGGAAAAAACGCCAAGCTGGCCGGTGTTTGCCCGGCTGCGGTCGACATTTCATTCGACGGCATTAATTCAGGTACATACGGCGGCAGAATCTGCTGGGCCGTGGCGGGCACTTTTTGCGGAGGATGCACCCAAGGGTCATTCGCCGAGAAACGCGCTTCCTGCCTTGAATGCAATTTTTATGAGATGGTTCAAGAAGAGGAAGGGATGGCGAACCTGCAGACCAAATTTTTACAATTCATCACCCGTGAAGGCCCCAGCCCCTTTATCGACAGGCTGAGTTTTGTACATGTCAAGGCAGGTACCCGCTTTGTTGTGCAGGGTGCAGTCGAACACACGGCGTACATCATTCAGCGCGGTTCGTGCCTGGTGGTGGTTGAGAAAGACGGTGAACTGCATCCGGTGGATCACTACGGGGAAGGAGATATTGTCGGAGGTCTGGGGATACTGACCGGAGAGCCCCGGCGCGCGCACGTCGAGGCGGAGACCGACATGGATCTCTGGGTGATGACCAAGGAACAGTTCGATGAAATTTCCAGCCAGGACCCCGATCTGCTCAACTTTATCACCGAATTGGTGGCAGACCGTCTGGACAGCCGAAGGCCCACGGCCTACCGAACCATCGGCAAATTCATCGCCACGGACATTATCGGCCGCGGCGCCTTCAGTATTGTGTACAAGGGCGAGCACAAAAGCCTGGGCATGCCGGTGGTGATAAAGATGATGCGCCACAACATGGCCCTCTACTCCGATTTTCTGGAAAACTTCCGTAACGAGGCCAAAACCATTGCCGGTCTGAATCACGACAACATTGTCAAGGTGTATGATTTCGACGAGCGTTACCGCACGCTGTTCATCATCATGGAGCACATACCGGGCGAATCGCTCAAAGACATGATTTGTCGCCTGAAGTCCCTGCCCCCGCGATTGGCGGTCCATTTTCTGGCCCAGCTATTATCGGCGCTTGAATATGCCCACCAGCGCGGCATCATTCATCGCGATGTCAATCCGTCCAACATCATTGTCCGGCCCAGCGACCAGGTGAAGATCCTCGACTTCGGACTTGCCTGTCCCATTGGCACGGAAGATTTTGCCAATACGGGCACAGCTCACTACATGGCGCCGGAACAGATAAACGGCGAACCTCTGGATCCACGAACCGATATTTATGCGTTGGGGATTACGGCTTATGAAATGGTAACCGGCAAGTGCCCTTTCCAGGAAAAGAGTCTCAAAGAACTGCTGGACCTGCATTTAACTTGTGACATCCCTGATCCGGGGCAGATCGTTCCGGAATTACCGGACAAGCTGCGGGCGTTTATCCGGCAAGCCGGCCGGCGTGATCCAAAACAGCGCTTTCAAGACGCGGGAGAGGCCATGGCGGCACTCCGCCCGCTGTTAAACCGAACGGGACTATCCCATAGCCAGCTGGAAATCGAAAAAAGAAAGATGTCCACCCTGTTTTTGATTTACAGCGAGCACAACCAACTGGAACTCAACCAGTTGATGGAGGACTTCACCAGCAAGGCCCTGGAACTGGGCGTCGACGTAAAAATGGCGGACTTCCGGGACCTTTAGGGCCTCGGAAAAGATTGGAAATGTCGAAAAAAATCAACTGCTGGGAATACATGCAATGCAAAAGAGAACCAGGGGGCGTCTTGGCGGATAAACTGGGTATCTGCCCGGCTGCAGCCCAACATGCTCTTGACGGCTTCAACCGGGGAAACAACGCCGGCAGGGCCTGCTGGCTGGTGGCAGGGACGTTCTGCAGCCGCCGCATCCAAGGGTCTTTTGCCGAGAAACAATCCTCATGCAGGGAGTGCGCGTTTTACAAAAAAATTCATGCCGAAGAAGGAAACACCCATTTAGCCATGGGCCCCTTGAAGATTTTTGCGCATACCCACATCGGGCGGGTTAACCGTTCCAATGAAGACCGCTACCTTATAAAAAGTATGGCGGACGGCGGTACTTTGCTGGCCATCGCCGACGGCCTGGGTGGAAATGTGGCCGGTGACTATGCCGCTGAAATACTGAGGGCCAGGCTGGCCGCTGTCACGAGCATGGCCAGGAATGAAGAACAGATCCAACTGGCGGGACTGGCCGTTGAAATCGACACGGCCATATGCCGTGAAAGAGATGAAGACCCTTCCCTGGGCGGCGGGATGGGCTCCACGCTGATCGCTGTCCTGTACCGGCATGGGAAGGCGCACTGGGTACACGTGGGCGACAGCCGTTTGTACCTTTTGAGAAACCGCCGGTTGACCCAGATCACCAAAGACCAGACCCTGGCCCGATTTCTCCTGGCCGAAGGCGAAATTACGGCAGAAGAAGTCCCGCGGCACTATTCCAGAAATGTCATGGATCAATATGTTGGCTGCGGTTACGCGGAACCGGAAACTGGCTGTCTTGACGTTTTTGACGGGGATGTACTGGTCCTTGCCACCGATGGTCTTTACAGGCAGATCAGCACGGAAACGATCGTATCCATTCTGAACACGGGCTTCGGGTTGGAAGAAAGGGCCGCGGCGCTGGTAAATGCCGCCCTTAAAGCCGGCGGAACGGACAATATTACCGTTATGCTGGCCCAAAAACAGCCACCGGTATCCATCCCAAGGAAACGGATAAAAAATGGACGACATCTCTCAACATAAAGATATATGTTCGCTGAGCCCGCCTGACATTTCAGATGACGACATCCTGGACGCCATGAAGGGCATACAGGGATATCTGGACATCACCCCTGGTGATTTTAAGGCCCTGTATCAATCCGCCTATACACATGCCGTCGAGAGGCTGTCGCGAACTGTTACGGCTCGTCAGGTGATGACCGGCAGGGTCATTTGTGTTCAGGCCGACACTCCCGCAGTGGAGATAGCACGCACCATGGCCAACCACGGCATCTCGGGAGTTCCCGTGGTTGATCGTGAAAACAGGGTTATCGGCGTCATTTCAGAAAAGGACTTTCTTTTTCACATGGGAAGCAAGGATAAAACCTCGTTTATGGAAATTATCGCCCATTGCTTGAGCAATAAGGGATGCGGCGCCATTTCCATGCGCCGGCAGAATGCAGACCACATCATGACATCACCTGCCATAACGGTGCAAGCGGATATATCGGTTTCATCTATTGCCGGCATCCTGACAGAAAACAGGATCAACCGGGTACCGGTAACTGACAAGGAAGAAAAACTGCTTGGAATTGTCGCCAGGGCGGATATCGTACAATCATCCTGCATACCGACCATCAAGACAGACGATCGCACATAAGGGAGGCTACAAGCTTAACGACGTGGATTACTTTAATAAGATGAGAGGGACGACCAAGAGCCCTCCGATGGTGAATCTTTCCGAAATTATCTGGTCCTGGATAGGCGCCTTTGTAGGGATCGCCGCCGTCGCATTTTTGCATTACACTATTCTCGCGGAAAGTGATCGGGTCATGATCATCGGTTCTTTCGGCGCTTCGGCTGTACTCATTTACGGTGCTATTAAAAGCCCCCTGGCGCAACCGCGAAATCTCATGGGGGGACATGTGCTTTCAGCCATCATCGGTGTCAGCGCATACAAACTGCTTCCCGACCACATGTGGCTGGCGTCGTCGGTTGCCGTCGCCACCGCCATCGCCGTGATGCACGCCACCAAAACCCTGCATCCGCCCGGCGGCGCCACCTCCCTGATTGCGGTCATCGGCAGCGAGAAAATACACAACCTGGGGTATCTTTACGTGATCATGCCGGCAGGCCTTGGCGCCCTCACCATGCTTGTGGTCGCGCTTTTAGTAAACAACATCCCAAAAAAACGCAGCTATCCGGAGTTTTGGGTTTAATATGACATTCCAATTCGTAAAGGTGAAAGGAGTATATTTATGGAACTCAACAGACGTTCTTTTATGAAAATGAGCCTTGCCGCCGGTACCGCCGCTTCTCTGGACATGAAATTTTTCAGTTATGCAGGTGCTGAAGCGGCTTCACAGAAAACAGGGGTAGAGACGGTAACCCGTTCCACCTGCTCTCCCAACTGTACGGGCGCCTGCGGTTTTAACGTTCATGTCACGGATGATCGCATTACCACCCTTATTCAGAGTGCCGATTACCCGGAAAAGAGCTATAACCCACGCGGATGCCTTCGCGGACTTTCCATGATGAACCTTGTTTACGGGAAAGATCGGGTCAAGTATCCCCTGATTCGAACGGGTGAAAGGGGAAGCGGGGAATTCAGGAAAGCAAGCTGGGAAGAGGCCCTTGATTATGCCGCCGAAAAGCTGAAAAACATCATGGAAAAATACGGCCCCGAGGCGGTGGGTCTTACGGTTCAGGTACCGGGAACCGGTTATGTTCATAAGGGTGCCTTTGTGAGAATGGCCGGTCTGGCCCATTGGAGCATCCACCACGGCTACGACCAGAACGGTGACCTGCCCATGTTCTGGCCCATGACCTTCGGCGTTCAGACGGAAGAGCTGGAATCTTTGGAATGGCCCAATGCCCGCTATACCATGGTTTTTGGATCCAATCTTATCCAAACCCGTCTGCCCGATGCCCACCATCTCATAGAGGCCAAAAAAAACGGCAAACTGGTGGTTTTTGATCCCGACTACTGCTCAACCGCCGCCAAAGCCGACGAATGGGTACCGCTGAAACCGGATACCGACGCAGCCATGGGCCTGGGCATGGCCAAAGTCATCATTGATCGAAAGTTGTATGATGAGAATTTCTTGAAAGATTTTACGGATATGCCCATTCTGGTGCGAAAAGATACCGGCAAGCGGGTCCGTGCAAAAGAGGTCAAAGACCTGGTATCCCAAGCTGAAAAACGGAAGATACCGGATTATCGAGATCTCTTTGTGATTCACACTGAAAAAGGGTTTGAGATCCTCAATCCCGAACGTCTTGATCCTTCCGGTGCCGAGCTTGAAGGAGAATATCAAGTGGAACTGGTGGACGGACGTAAAGTCGAAGTGCGTACGGTATTCAGCGAATTCAGGGAGAGTCTGAAGGAATATACCCTTGATAAGGTTTCATCCATTACCGAGGCGCCGGCCGAGCAGATAGAAAGAGTGGCCATTGAAGCAGCTACCAATAAGCCCCTTCATATCATATATGGTGCCAGCAACTACCAGTGGTATAACGGTGACCTCAAGGGCAGAGCCCTTTCCCTTCTTCCGGTTTTAACCGGAAGCATCGGCAAAAGCGGCGGCGGCATATCTTCCTATGCCGGCCAATACCGGATTCGGTTTAATCTTAAAGAATGGTGGTTTCCGTCCGGTGGAAAACTGAACTGGGTGCCGTACCTTTATTTTCTGCAAGGCAAAGGAAAAAGATACCCGAAAAAAGGCATCAAGGCCATGGTGGGTGGCTGGGGAAATCCCTTTGATCAACACAATATGTCCAACCGTCTGAAAGATCGAACGACTTCAGGCGATATTGAATTTGTGGCAACCTTCGACTTTTCCATGACCACCTCCTGTCAGTGGTCGGATGTCGTGTTTCCGGCCACTAGCTGGTACGAAAATTACGAACTTACCGCCACCATTTTGCATCCCTACCTTCAGCTTCAACAGCCTGCCATCCAGCCGATGTTTGAAAGCAAGACGGCCTTTTGGGTGGCAAGAGAACTATCCAAACGGTTGAACCCGGAATTTGAAAAATATTTCTTCCCGGAACTGGATACAAATGCAGCCTCCCAAAAGATAATCGAAATACTTCTTGAGACCGGCGGCTTTGAAACCAAAGGGATTACCCTGGACATGCTGAAAAAAGGGCCGGTTCGTCTCCATTCCACGGTCCCCGATGACCGGCAGATCCCTTTTTATGATCAAATCCATGAAAGAGTCCCGTTTCCTCCCCAAAGCTATCCCCCGCCGCTGAAGGCCACCGCCAAATTTCTCAAAAGCGGACGAATTGAATTCTACAAGGATGAAGATCTTTTTTTGAAAATGGGCGAACAGCTTCCGGTTCATAAAGAAACCTTTGCAGATACCGAATATAAGGTCGATCCTGAAGCCCGAAAAAAATACAGGCTCAGGTTCGTCACCAAAAACTCTTTATACAGGGTCCATTCGACCCATTCCAACAATGTATGGCTCAACGAACTCCAGGGACACAAACCCAAGGTTTTTCTGAATGAAGCCGATGCCGGGGAAAGACAAATCAATGCCGGAGATTTTGTTGAAATTTATAATAACCGGGGAAAGACCAAAGCCTATGCCGTTATTGATTCCGGCTGTCGCAAGGGCACGGCGATTTTTGAACAAGGATGGTGGGCAAGGTATTTGAAAAATGAGTCATACAATTCACTCACCATGCCCTGGATCAAACCGCTTCATGAAATCTATTTTGTTCCCGGCATCTGGACACCGACCACGGCCTGGAATGAATGCCTGGTTGACGTAAGGAGGATATCAGTATGATACGAGGAATGGTTATCGACCTTGAGAAATGTATCGGCTGCCGGTCATGTGTGGTGGCCTGCAAACAGCACAACGCCCAGCCGGCAGGCAATTGGTGGAATCGGGTATTCACCCCTGGAAGCAGTCGTCACCTGTCCCCGCCCGAAAAAGGGAGGGAGTATTTTCTGCCCGTTCACTGCCAGCATTGCCGGAATGCCCCTTGTGAAAAAGTCTGCCCGGTGGGCGCCACCTACAAACACGATGACGGCACCGTCCTGGTTGACTTTGAAAGGTGTGTCGGCTGCCGTTATTGTATGGCGGCCTGTCCGTATGGCGTCCGTCAATTCAACTGGGAAGATCCTAAAAAAGCAATGAAACGATATGAATACCAAAATGAGTATACTTACGGACATCCCAAAGACTATCGACTCAACGGGAGACTGGTTTACATGCAATCGCGTTTTAAGGGAGTGGTGGAAAAATGCAACTTTTGCGTCCATTACCTTGATCAGGGGCTGGATCCCGCCTGTGTTCGAGCCTGTCCCGGAAAAGCACGACATGTGGGAGATTTGGATGATCCGGACAGCAATGTATCAAAAATGATCCGGGATAAAAACGGTTTTAATCTTTTAGCTGAAAAGGGAACCGAACCCACTGTTTTTTATCTTCCACCCAAGCGGAAGGAGGGTTGAAAAATGAGTAACAGCAAAAAAATCGGCTTTTTGGTAACGGGCCTTCTGATGATCGCTGGATTTGTGGCATGGATTTATCAGTATAAAGAGGGTCTTGTTTTGACAAACATGCGAAATTCCTATTCATGGGGGCTTTATGTCTCGGGACTCGCATTTTTCGTAGGGAATGCGGCCGGCGGCTTGGTATTGAGCTCATTGATATACCTTTTCGGCGTTAAAAGCCTGAAACCCTTCGCCAAAATTGGTGCCCTGACGGCCTTTGCCAATGTCACGGCCGCCATGATTTCAATTTTACCCGATATCGGCCAACCCATCAGACTCTACCATATGCTTTTACATCCGAATTTAAATTCTCCTCTCGTATGGGATGTCATCGTATTGAACCTCTATGCCGCCCTGTCGCTGATTTATCTTTATATTTTAATGCTTCCGGATCTCAAGGGGCCCTTGGCGAAAATCGCTTTGAAGGTCGATCAACCCAAGGAATTTTCTGAAAAATGGGCCAAGCGCCTTGCCCCCTTTTCCCTGGTGGCAGCCATGGGCATTCACGTGATTACCGCCTGGATTTTTGCCACCCAGGGCGGCAGGGACTGGTGGAACTCGGCGGTTCTCGCGCCGGACTTCATTGCGGTAGCCGTGGCATCCGGAACGGCGGTGGTGTTTATCGTCTCTTTGCTGACTTACGGTTTTAAAAATGAACATCAACAGGCATATCGCAGCATGGCGATCATTATCGCAACGGCCTATTTTGTCCATATTTTCTTGATGTACAATGATTTTATCATCCATTACTGGTATGGCGCCCACGAGGCCCTGGAGACATTATCGATTACTTTCATTGATTACGGTTTGGCCCATGCTTTTGAAGTGCTTGCCCCCCTTGCGGCCGTCATCCTGCTTTTAAACAAAAAAATAAGACAAAGTTCGGGTGCCATGATCTCAAGCTGTATCTTGCTGATCCTGGGAGTCTTTGCCCATCGATTTTTATTGATGCCGGCGGCTTTCGACAAGATTCAGCTTTCAATGAATCCGTTGGGGTTACAGCATAATTACTGGTCTGTACCCATCTCATCGGGACAATACGATCCCTTCATCGATACCTTTGTAACGAAATGGCATTATTTTCCGAGCGCCATCGAGATCACCATTTTTCTTGGGGTTATAGCCTTTATGTGTTTTGTGGTGCTTTTTGCCATGGACCGTTTCCCCATTGCCGGCGAGGCTGAAGCATGAATCATTTGAAAATAGATGCCGAAAATCTCCGGAGCCTGTCCAGGCTTTATACCTATCCTGAAAAGTGGCCGGAAAACGGAGATTTACATCAAATAGCGGCGACAAATGATAAAAAATGGGGCAATACTTCAGGCGAGAGCCGGCTGCAGGTTCTTCAAAACAGCTACGTCAACCTGTTTATCAACGCACTCCCTGAAGTTCCATGCCCCCCTTACGGTTCTTTTTATCTTGAAGGAATTTTAATGGGGCAATCCACCATACAGGTGAAAAATATTTATCATGAATACGGCTTTCAAACCGATGAAGTGCCGGATCACATTGCCGTGGAACTGGAGTTTCTGGCCATGCTGTCAACCCTTTCGACCCATGATCCGGTTCAGCAGGATTATGATTTTCTGCTCAATCATCTGAGGCAATGGCTCCCTGAGTTTTTTAAACAGGTGGAACGAAGTGATGACATCGGCTTTTACAAAAAAGTATCTCGATATGCACAACAGGTGATTTTTTAGATCATTAACCTGGAAGTTCCCGTCAGGCGATGATTAAGGGGTTCGGTGTTTAGCCGGCCTTGACGGATGATTAAAAAATCGCCGGCCATCATGCATGGTTAAAATAGGGGGGCCAATAGGCCCCTTGCGCAGCTCAGTATAAATTTTGTGCCAGGTCGCCACTTTCTTCTTAACCGGTTGCCAGATTTTTCTTTGATATAACAGCGGCATAGACGGTTTCCGCCAGCCAGGTGCGCTTTGAGATTTCGTGATACTGCCGGTAGCCGATGGACTCCACCAGTTTTAGATACACATGATGGGCTTCGACCTGAATATCCGGATAGATAGGCCGCAGATAGGCCTTGAGGGTGCCCAGTTGAATGGAAGGACGGTTGTAAAGCGGCCAGGGGTTGAGAGCAGGACGATTCTGTTTGCAGATGGAATCGCTTCGTTCTGTTTTTTCTTATGAATGAACGATTGCATACATTAATTTACATTCACCATTCAATTTTTTGAGACGACTTCTGCCTAAGTTGAGCGATTCTTAGGGAAGCTATGTGCCAAGATATTGAGATGATAAGGTCTTCAAAAAACGGAGGCATACCCGTTGGAGATGCCGAGTATTTTTGAAAACCTTAGCGCTCAATAGATTGGTGCAGAGCGAGCTAAAAATCGCTCAATTTAGGTTCTATATTCTTTTGATCTTGAAAACCCAGTCCACCGGCCCCTGTTCTTCGTATTCCCATTCAAACCGGCCCTTTTCCTCCGCTTCAAATTGATAATACAGCGGCTTGGGATCGTGGTCATTGATGATTTTCAGGGTATCTCCCGGGGTCAGTTTTTCCCATCTTTCGAAAATCTGCTTGTGACGTTCCACCGGCGGCAAGGGTCTTAAATCCAGCACCTCGACATTTTCGGCCATTTTCATACCTCCATTGAATTCATGGGGTGGATACTGCTAACAACATAAGCAACGATCGATTAAAATCAAATTTATTCTTCAATTATTTGATAATATTTGTTAAAATTAGTGCCGAATAAAAACACCCTGTGTCTTTTCAGACAGGGTTTAACAAACTACAACCAATAAATTGTAAAAGACAACAGAATCATTCAACAGGGAGTGACCATGAATACTGATCACAACAAATATCGTATCCAGGTGGAAGAGACTGTCGCCTGGCTCCGCAATCAGACCGAGTTCCAGCCGCGCGTCGGCGTGTTGACCGGCACCGGCCTCGGCGAGACCATCAAGGACATGCAGGTGAAGTCCGCCTTCGATTATCGACAAATTCCCCATTTCCCGCTCTCCACCGTACAAAGTCACCCGGGCCGGTTACTGGTTGGAAAAGTGGGCGGCGTGTCGGTCGTCGCCATGCAGGGACGATTTCATCTGTATGAGGGGTACACCCCCCTTGAAGTGACCTTTCCCGTGCGGGTCATGCAATCGCTGGGGATCGAATATCTAATTCTGACCAATGCAGCCGGCGGTTTGAATCCCGGTTACAACCCCGGCGATATCATGCTGATCACCGATCACATCAACCTGACCGGCGCCAATCCGCTGGTGGGACCCAACGAGGACCGCTGGGGCGTTCGTTTTCCGGACATGGGCTTTGCCTATGATCAGGCCCTGGCCCGGCGAACCGAATCCGTTGCCGCGAAACTGGGGATATCCCTCCGAACCGGGGTTTACGCGGGATTAACGGGGCCGTCCCTGGAAACACCGGCCGAAATTCGCTTTTTACAATTAATTGGCGCCGATGCCGTGGGATTTTCCACGGTCCAGGAAGTTATCGCGGCGGTTCACGGCAATATCAAGGTCCTGGGACTTTCCACCATCACCAATGTCCACAACCCAACCGCACCGGTACCAGCCGATGTGGAAGTGATCATCGCCGTCGCTCAAAAAACAGCCCCTGCCCTGGGCAAGCTCATTCATGCTGTTATGAACACATTAATGAACGATTGACGCTCTCAATATAAAACAAAGGAACCAATCACCAATCTTCAATCTTCAATCGCAAATCTCTACCTGATCCACGCTCGCACTAACGCCGCCTTTTCCTCCGCCCTGGCCAGCACTTCCACCACATCAAGCGTCAACAGCCGCCGGTTTTCCATCACCATC
>JAOZUU010000389.1 GCA_029938515.1 Desulfobacterales bacterium
CACCGGACAGTCGGGGGCAAAATCCGGCAGGCGATCGACCATCGCTTCGGTCTCGTCCCCGGCCAGTTGATGGTAGGGGATTTGTCGCGAGGCGAATTCGTCCAGGGCATCATCGGCGAACCCGAACAGGGCCGCCACCGCCGAGGCCGTTTCCGGGGCCGCTTCCAGGCGGAACCAGCGGGTGTTTGTTTTTTCCATAAATTCGGCCAGGCGCTCCGAAGCGGCCAGCCAGACATCCGGCGACACGCCATCCAAAATGACAACTACCGGGGCATCAGCCAGGTCAATGGGTTGAAGGGGCGTCTGAGCCGTCAACCATGGGTCGCTTTCCCGTGCCAGGGTATCGATTTGGTCGAGGACCATTGCCTTGATCTCCGTCGTTGCCCATGGATCGGCGTAAATCCGGGCCAGATCAAGGCGACTGATCAAGGCGGCCGGCAGGTCGGTGATATCCATTCGGCACAATTGGTGCAAGGTTTTAAGGCGGGTGTTGATCAGATCGGCAATTCGTCGATCATTGTGCCGGATTGTTTGCATCGCTGTTTGGCTGTTCACCGGAAACGATTGCGGATTCTGTAATACTTTTTGGCAAAGCCATTGCCAGGCCGCGCGGATGGCCTCGGTGTGAAACGGCTCGGTGACGATAAAGCGGACCAGGGCGTCGGGGTCGAGTCGTTTGAGACGAGGAGACAGTTGACGGGCCGGATACGTTTTGGCCAATCTTTTTTCGAGATCTTCGAAGGCCGGTACGGGGGTGTCGTCGAAGATGGACGGGTGGAGCAACGGCCACCAGGAAGTTGACCCCACCCCCGGTGCATCCGCTCCCCCGGGCCCGCCGAGACGGTCATCTTCAATGGCGATGACACTGTTCGAATCGGCGCCGGCCAGCCACGATTTGACATTTTCCATGATTTGATCCGGCGCCAGGCGGCGACCGCTTAAATCGGCGAACAAGGTGTTCAGCCCTCTTTGTTTGATATCCACCCGTCCCGCCAGGGCCGTGGCGATTTCATTAGCCGTGGCCTCATCGAGAACATCGAGCAGACCGGCGGCGGAAAGCCGATCCTCTTTAAGTACGGTCATCAGGCTGCGCATCCGTTCGGCCCGGTCCGGGTCAGCGTCGGCGAGGGCATACATCCGGGCGGAAATGGCCTCCCGGATACGCGGGGCCCGCAGGATCTCAAGGTAGCCGGTCAGCGCGTCTTCAAGCATTGTTTCCGGGTCTTCATCGGAAACCGCCGGGAGGGTTTTATCCGGTAAAAAACCGCACGGGCATACCGGTGCCCGCATCAGTTCTTCGATAGGATTGCGATGGCAAATCGGCGTTTTTTCCGTCGACAGGGTTTGAAACAGCGCCGCTAAACCGGCCGGTCGATCCAGTGAATCAATGGCGGCCAACCGTTTCAGCAGGGTCACCGTGCGCCGGGCAAAACGGGAGAGTGGTTTCGGCTTGATCCGGTGAGAATACGCCTGGTGCTTTTCGGTGTAATATTCGGTCCAGGCGGCTTTAAACCGGGCAAATGCTTCATTGAGCCGATTCGGCGGCGTCGAGCGGACCAGTGTCTCGGGGTCGGCCAATAATTTCGTCACGGCATCGGTCAGTTCCTCGATGGCAAGGTCCTGTTCGGCGGCCGCTACCACGGCGGGGTGGCGAAGGTAGTGGGAGATAAACACGAATTGCTCGGCCTGCCGGTTGAAAAAGGTATGCAATTGGCCCAGATAATCCATATCGTCGGCGGTCAGGCCGCTGCCCCGCCATGCTTTCAGGAATCGTTCGAGTCCTTCGCGGGCGGAATAGGAGACCTTGATTTCATCCAAGAGGGTGTTGACGGCGTCAAGCCGGGTGGTCAGGGCCGGGCGGTCAAAGGCGCCGAAGGCGGAAAAATCCGCCAGGGCGGCCAGTTGCTTCTCAAGCCCGGCCACGGTTTTCCCCATCTTGTCCTTGAGCTTGATTGTGGCCTGCCAGGCGTCGCGTTGCTGCCTGAGCCCGAAGGAAGCCCATCCGCTTTCCGGCGCCAGGAAGGGACATTCAGCCATTAGCGTGCGCCGGTCATGTTTGCCGATGACTTCTCCCAGGGCCACGGCATTCATATTTTTGATCGTATTCAGACGGATCAGTTCCAGGGGCTGGGCCCGATCGTTTTTAAGCAGGGTGATCAGCCCACCGTGAGCCAACGCCGCCAGCAGGAAAAAGGCCGTGTCCTCGGGTAATCCGAATTTTCCCCGTCGGAGCCCATGCAACAGGTCGCTTAACGGCGTCTTGCCCGCCGGGTGGATACGGGTGAACACGTCGATAAGCAGGGGGTGGTGTTCCGGATCCGGGGCGAAGACATACGAACCCAACTTAAGTTCCACCAGCCCCAATGGCGTGGCCAACCCGTCAATGGCATCATCCAGGCCGCCGATATGGGCCTTTTTCAGGGAAATTGCACCCGGCCGGATAAACTCGTCTAAAAGCCGCTGATAGATCCTTGGAAACGGTTGTACCTTGCGGGGCGCGATGTCGCTGAAAGCCGGGTACCGGTCGCTCAACAGCACGGCCCCGGCCCGGTCGAGCAGGCGATCAAAACGCTTCATTTGCCGGATCACCGGTTCCACCGTGATCCGGGGGTCGCGAAAATCACCGGCGAAAAATGCAGCCAAAGCCGCCTGGTGGGCCGCCGGAGACAAGCGAGCCAGAAAATCCCGGGCCGGGTCGATCAGGGGCGCTTCGGCCGGGTTGCCGGGACGTAATGCCGACGCAATCTCCCCGGCCGCTAAAAATTCGCGCAATACGGCAATTTGATCCTCATCCTCGGGAAGGGGGACCACCCAAACAGCCGTATGATCCGGGGCAAGGCGCGTGTTCCCCAAGCTGATCACGACGGCAAAATCAGCCCCTTCATCGGCCATGGCATCTTCTATGCGTTGGTTGACCAGGGATTCCGGGTTGGTGTCATCAAACGCGGGAGTTAAAACCGTCACAAATACCCGTCGAGGGGTCTGCTGCCAGTTGATTGTGCGGATGACCCCCTGGCTCCAGAGAAGCGGGCCGGGCCAGGCGGTGGATTCGGGCAATTCGGCCAGGACCGTACTCAGCAGGCGGGAATCGTCGGAGGGGATTTCGGCGGCCGCGCGGCCAATGCGCGCCTTGAGGGTGCGGGTGGGGTCCGCTTCGGTCCGAATCGAAAATACCACCCCCAATGGATCTTTATCCCTGGATGGCAGCCTGGAAAGAAACCGGCTGGCCTCGACCACCGGATCCAGGATGCCCTCGATGACGAATTGAACGTTCAGGTCCGGATCCTGCTCGGCCAGATCACAGGCCGTCATGGCGGTGAGTTCCCGGGCCGTCGGCTGCTTCGCGGTGGGATGAATTTCGTAAAGGACCAGCACCCGCACCAGTCGGTGGGCCAGCATGCGATCATCCGGATCATCGAGCACCGTATCGATCACCTCGTCCAGATGGGGGATGACATGGCGGGGATAGACGTTCAGGGCCGAAAATTCGGCCATCCGCTGGGCGAAATGATCATAGATGCTGTCCGGGCCCAACAATTCGTGGGCCGGACGATTGAGGATGTCGGGGATGTGGCGTTTGGGATCACCGGCCAGCCGGGCGTGGACGAAATCAACGATCCCCCGGTGGGCGGAAAAAAGATCCCCCAGCCCGTCGAGGAGGGTGATGGTGGCCGGATGGACCGGGTAGACGG
>JAOZUU010000390.1 GCA_029938515.1 Desulfobacterales bacterium
TCCTGGACACCCGGCGTATCCCCGATGAGCGGGAGCGCTTGTTTGTCGCCTGGCTTAACCGGCACGGCCAGCCGGTGATACCCGTGCTGACCAAGTCTGATAAGTTATCAAAAAACGCCCGAAACCGCCGATACCGGCAAATCATGGACACGCTCGGTGTCAATCCCTTCGCACCGATTCTTTTTTCGGCTAAAACACGACGAGGACGGGAAGCCGTTTGGGAAGCCATTGAAAAGCTAACCCGACATGAACTGGCAACCGCCAACCTAATCTAGTGTTCCAAATCAAATATCCGACCGGTGACGACCCTAAGAGCGGCTATTGTAACGGTATCCCACCCCATGGACCGTGGTAATCACCTGGGGGGAACCGGGGTCGGGTTCCACCTTTTTCCGAAGCCGGGCGATATGCTGATCCAAGGTTCGGGTGGTCCCGTAATATTCGATTCCCCAGACGGCGTTAAGCAGTTCATCGCGGCTTAACACCGCATCGGGATTCGCCCGAAAATAATACAGCAACTTTAATTCACGCTCGGAAAGATCAAAGGATTTGTCCCCTATCCGCACACGGTACTGACGACCATTGATTTCAGCCGACCCGAATCGAAACCGACCGCCGCTTTTTTCGATGGTTGGTCGATGGCGCCGGGATCTTCTGAGAACCGCCCCGATCCGGGCCAATAATTCATGTACCCCGAATGGCTTGGTGATATAGTCATCCGCGCCCAGCTCCAGCCCCAATACCTTGTCGATCTCCTCGCTTTTGGCGGTCAACATGATCACCGGTACCTGCTCGTCTTTTTTTCGGATGGCCCGGCAGACATCATATCCGCTAAATGCGGGCATCATGATATCGAGCAAAACCAGATCGAAGGCTTCGGCTTCGAAAAAATCAATGGCCTCTTTTCCGTTCCGGGCCGGCGTAGTTCGATACCCTTCGCTTTCAAGGGTATCGATCAGACCGTTGCGAATATGGGTGTCATCTTCCGCCACTAGGATATGGAGGGTTTCCATTCGATCATCTTTCATACACCTCATCCGTTCATTCGTTTATTATTACCTTGAAACAACTTCCACCCCCCTGGCGGGGCTCGTACTGCACATCACCGCCTATATCGCGCATCAGCCGTTGGGCGATGGATAAACCCAACCCGGAGCCCGGGTGGTCGGCGGTCAATGAATCGTTTACCCGATAAAATTTTTCAAAAATGCGACGGTGATCTTCAGGCGGAATCCCCGGTCCGCGATCCAGCACGCGTAATTGCCAGCCGTTGTCGACCGGATCTATCTTGATGATCAGCTTTTTGCCGCCGCCAGCGTATTTTAAGGTGTTGTCCACCAGGTTGAGCAGGACCTGTTCGAGCACATCCCGGTCGGTGTTAACCCGAATTTCTTCCTCCGGCAACTTTACGGTCAATGCCATGCCTTCTTTTCCGATTCGTAACCGATGGGTCATTTCGAATTCACTGAGAAAACCGGTTAAATCGAGAGGCCCGATCCGATATTTTTCCCGGCCCTGTTCGAGTCGGCCGAAATCGAGCAGGTTGTTGACCAGGCGGGCGAGTCGACGGCTTTCATCCACGATGATCTGCAGGTAGCTTCCGCGTTTTTCTTCCGATTTCACCCGGCCCTCCTTGAGCAGTTCGGCATACATGCGAATACTGGTCAGGGGCGTTTTCAGCTCGTGAGAAACATTGGCGACGAAAGTGGTTTTTCGCTGGGCATCCCGTCGGTTGCGTTCGGCTTCCCGATAAAGGAGCAACCCCCCGAAAAGAATAGCCGCAATCACGATGATCACAAGTAGTCCGGAAACGATTAAAAATCCTCGACCGGTGGCATGCCCACCCGCACCCCCATCGAAATAGACGGCTACCTGCCAGTGGGGCAGGGTGGGCGACAAGGATACCGTCAGATCCGGGGCTGTGTTTTCATCCAGTGCCTTCCCCCCGGATTGATGCAAAATCCGGCCGGTACCGTCCCCTAAGACATACACGGCCTCATTGCTCGATTTTTGGGGAAAATCGGTGATCAGACGTGAAAGGAGTGTGGTCAGCTCCAGCTCCACCCCCCAAACCAGGTCCCGATCCGCCGGCCGGACCCATCCGATAATGTATAATCGGTTGTCGGTAAGCCAGGGCATCCATCCCCCCTCGAAGGCGGCTGTCGTCGCTTTCGAAAGCATGGCTTCACGGGAAAGAGGAGTGCCGGTCCGGGCCAGGTCCAATAGACTTTCCCGACCGGTCCGGGGCGACGACCCTTGATTGAGACCGGTTTTTCCTTTCCGCGGCGTCAAAGATGAGCCGGCCGGTGTGACGATCCCTTCCCCCTGGTGATCTTTCGTGACAGGTAACCACGGATGGCGGCCGTCGAACAACGTTTCGTACCGCGTCATGAAACGGCGTTCCTCCCGAGTCGCCGCCTGACCCGGTGGCGGATAGCGAAGCCCTTTGTTCGATGACCAAATAAACACATTTCGAACCAGGGGATTTCGATTGACCCAAACGGGAAGGGCGACGTCCACCTCTTCCGGCGCGAGGCCTTTCAAGGCCTCCAGCAGGGTGTCTTCGACGACCTGGACAGTCTGTTTAAGCCCCTGGGCCGCCGAACGGGCCCGATCCAGATGCGCGGCTTGAAAGGAGCCATCGATCCGGGCCTGTTCGTATCGGATCAATCGAAAGGCCGCCACGACAATCACCAGGGTCGGTAAAAAGAGGAGCACCCAGTATCGTAAAACGGAACGTGTCATTATTGGCTCTGTTGTTGCTGCTTCATCTGGTACGAATCGGTTCGAAGGACTTTGCGGTCCCGTTTGGTCATCCCCATTGATTCGATCCGACCCGCCTGGGCCTCTATTTCCTCGGCCTTTTTCAGCAAATCGGCATCTTTTAATTTCTGGCCGGTGGTTTTGAGCCGGTAGGCCGACTTTTTCAATGCATCGACTGCCTCGTTCCTGCGCCCATCATCGGATAAGGTAATGGCCTTCTCCTGGGCCACGGCGTTCAGATTCAACTCGTACTCCCGTTGAACGTTTACGTTGATTGATTGTTCAACTTTCGAATGATCACTGGAAAACCAGGCCATCAGCCGATCTGTAGATGAATCCTGCCGATGGGTAAAGGGGTTATGGTAAATAGTCTCGACATGGGCAATTTCCCGGGATTCTCCATCGCTGTCGCCGGAGATTTCCACTTCCACCAGGGCATATTTTTCCTGATTGCCGTACAATTGGTTCAGGTTAAATTCGATGGAATTTTTCCGAATACGGCCGTCCCGTCCGATAATTTGAAGCGGCCGGACATTATCGGCCAATCGGATGATGATCCGAATTTCCTGGGCCACCACGTTGAGCACTTCCCCGAGTTCGGAAGCAAAAATCCGGGGTAAATCCGCACTCGATTCGACAAAATAGGTATTGCCGTCGCTATTTTGGGACAGCCGGGTCATCAAGTCCTCATTATAATCGGTCCCCACCCCCACCGTGGTAACTGAAATTCGTTCCTTAATCAAGGCGGCTCCCAGTCGCCCCAGATCCTCGGGCGTGTTTGGTCCGACATTGGCCAGGCCATCGGAGAGCAGGATCACTCGATGGACAAAATCTTCTTTTGCGTATTTTCGCACCTCGGAAGCCCCTTGGCTGACACCTCCGAAAAGAGCCGTGGTTCCACCGGCCCGGATGTGTCGGATTTGGCCTT
>JAOZUU010000391.1 GCA_029938515.1 Desulfobacterales bacterium
TTATAGGGCCATTTTTCGCCATTCTAAAGAGAAAAGAACCCGCAATTCAGAATCGATTATTTGCCTTGCTGTGCGCCTCAAGTTTTGTCGGAATTCCATACTTATATCAGGCGTTTAACCGTGCGGATATCCCGCACATCGCTCAAGCAACTCTTCCAGTATTTCCTGCCGCAATTGCAGTGACCTGTTTTTTTTGGAATAATTTACACCGCCGGTTTTTAGCAGTGATCTCCATTACAATTTTTTCCCTGGTTTCATTAATTTTCTGGTTACCGAACGAGCCAGTCATTCGCTTTGCAAGAATGCGATTTCACAACCCAAGCAGCATATCGACAATTTCTATTGATGGCAAAAAGTTCGAGGTTTTGAAGGTACAGGCTGATGTATTATCTGCTGTGAGTAATGCTATAAATACCTGCCACGTAGGATCGGACGAATTTTTAGCTGCTCCTCACTTTCCTGGTGTTTACGCTTACTTAAACGCAAAGGCACCTTTTTGGGAAACATACTATTTGTTTGCACGCCACCCTGACTTCCAACAAGAACATATTCATGCGATAGCGAAAACACGTTTGATATTGCTTGCACCCAATGCAACAGTCGATGGCCTAGAGCGTCTTAAACTTAAAAATACCTACGGCCTGCTACTACAAGATATTCAAAAAAGATATGTGGAGCTTGGTACGGATGAATTGCCAAGTATTTTCAAACTATATGGACTTCCCGCTGATTGCTTGTAACATACATTCCACACCCCAATGAACGGTTATCATGTGAATAAATGTTGGGATCAACATTAAGTGCTTTAAGATATTCAAGTTGGTAGTCGAAGCGCTTCGGGACACGCGCTTTATTTCGCAGCGGCCGGCCCTGCCGTATCGGGGTGCCTGAAAGAGCGGTATTTTCGAAACGCAGGGCCGCTTCTTGATAGATTTCATTCATCAGATTCACATAAACATTGAGAGTAGCGGTATAGCTTGAATGATCCGGAGCCGGATAATTGCCGATAGCCGCTTGACCTGACCGTGGATGAGAACTATCTTGAATGGTATACATATTGGTTAACAATGATTGCGCCCCGAGCAAACCCAGGATCTTTTCTTGGGCTTGGAGGTAAAGACAATGCGAATTTTAGTGATGCTTCTCGCGATCGGCTTGATCATCTGCGGCACCTCTGCTGAGGCCGATGTTTACTCCTGGACCGATGAAAACGGTGTCAAACGATTCAGCAACAAAGCTCCCGAAGGTGACATCAAAAAACTTCAGACGACCGAAGAAATCCTCTATGACGAGGAGGCCGCCGCTCTCCGAAGAACCGCCGAAAAAGAACAGGAAGAGATGCGGCTCAAGGAAGAGGAGAGGCAGCACCGGGAAAACATGCAAAATCACTATATGCAGGACCGCCTGCTGCTCGAAAAACGTTTACGGGAAACTGAGAACCAGGTCGAAAACCTGGAACAGGAATTGGGGAAAAGCGGGGATAGCGACCAAAGATCTTATTTTTACTACCCTTACCGGCCCGTTCGTCCCTGCTGGCCGAACTGCGGCGATAAGCCAGGTAAACCACGCCCTCCGCGCCCCCCCTACGACAGGCCGCCAGGTATCGAACCCCCTCAGGCCAAGCCACCGGTATATCCGGAACCTTACCAAATGAGAGCGAAAGAAGCTTCAAAAAGTGGTCGGGACCAACATTCATATAAGACTTCTCGCCCGGCGAGATCCGCCCCAATAGCATCGCCGGTCATTCGATAGGGGTATAGAGGAAAAAATAAATCAGATTGTGGATTTTTTTCTTTCCGTGGTCCTTAAAATAATCCCCGGTAAACCGGCGCCGCCAAGAGCACCGCAGAGACTGCCGGCCACATCGGCCATTACATCAAAGATATCCCCGGTCCGCGAGGGAACGAAGTGCTGATGAATTTCATCGCTTACGCCATAAAGGGCGGCGGAAAGAAAGCTGACCCATATGAGCAGATCCATGCGGTTGGAAAATGGGGAATGGCCACGGTAGGCCCGGAAAAACAGGAACCCCAGCAGCGTCCAGGCGGCAAAATGAAGCAGTTTGTCGATATATTGAAACGCCGGGACCAAGTCGGGAAACGGTTGTGATGATTGGATAAAGATCAAGAGGCAAAAGCCGATGACCGGCACCCAGTGAGTGAGAAATCGTTTAATCGCTGAAAATCTCCAGATCAAGCGAGCGGTTTTGGATGTTGGCCGTCGCGCTTTTAACAAAAACATCCCGGTCAATTCCGTGGCGCACTTTTCCGTCCAGGGTCCGTACCGAGAAGGTCCCCGATTCCTTTTCCCTGGGGCCCAGGGTAATGATCAGGGGGATGTATTTGAGCTGGGCTTCCCTGATTTTGCGGTTAAGGCTCTCCGAACGGTCGTCGACTTCGATCCGCAGGCCGGTATCCTGAAGAGAAGCGCACACATCATTGGCCCAGGAGGCCAGATCATCGTTGATGGGCAGAAAGATCACCTGAACCGGTGCCAGCCAGAGCGGAAGTTTGCCGGCAAAATGCTCGATTAAAATACCGAGAAACCGCTCAATGGAACCGTAAATCGTCCGGTGGATCATGATGGGCCGGTGTTTTTCGTTGTCAGCTCCAATATAGGAAAGGTCAAAGCGCTCGGGCAGCGACATATCGAGTTGAATCGTGCCGCATTGCCAGGTCCGGCCCAGGGCGTCTTTGATATGGACATCGATTTTCGGACCGTAGAAAGCGCCATCTCCCTCGTGTAACTGGTAATTCTGGCCATAGGCTTCTAAGGCCGCTCTTAGCCCTTCCGTGGCCTCTTCCCACTGCGCGTCGGTTCCGATGGATTTTTCCGGACGGGTGGACAGTTCCAGGTGAAACCCCAGGCCGAAAGTACTGTAGATCCGGTTCACCAGCTGCAGGACGCCGACAATTTCCGCTTTGATCTGATCCGGCGTCATAAAAATATGGGCGTCGTCCTGGTGAAAAGCCCGCACGCGAAACAGGCCTGAAAGCACTCCGCTCAATTCGTGACGGTGCACCAGGCCGATCTCGGCGGCCCGAATGGGCAGATCCCGATAAGAATGGGGATGGGTTTTAAAGATCAGCATGCCGCCGGGGCAATTCATCGGCTTGATGGCGTAATCGTCCTCGTCGATCTCGGAAAAATACATGTTTTCACGGTAATTTTCCCAGTGACCGCTCTGCTCCCACAGGGTGCGCTTGAGGATGATGGGCGTTTTGGTTTCCACATAGCCGGCAGCCAGATGTTCCTGGCGCCAATAGTCGATCAACGTGTTCCAGACCACCATCCCCTTGGCATGGAAAAAAGGCATTCCCGGCGCAGCGTCATGGAAACTGAACAGATCGAGGGCCATGCCGATTTTGCGGTGATTGCGTTTTTTGGCTTCCTCGATAAATTTCAGGTATTTTTTTAACGCTTTATTATCAAAGAAGGCCGTGCCGTAAATGCGTTGAAGTTGAGCACGGGTCTGATCGGCCCGCCAATAAGCTCCGGAAACTTTCATCAGCTTAAACGCTTTTATAAAGCCGGTATGCGGCACATGGGGGCCCCGGCAGAGATCGGTAAATTCACCCTGTTCGTAAAAAGAGATGGTTCCGTCCGCCAGTGCGGATATCATTTCGATCTTGTAAGGTTCGTCCTTGTAAAATTCGAGGGCCTCCGATTTGGATACTTCCCGGCG
>JAOZUU010000392.1 GCA_029938515.1 Desulfobacterales bacterium
CAAGTTGAGCGCGATGCCCGCCACCGATCCCTTTACCAGTCAAAAGCTGATCTGATTATCAGATGCCCGATCTGTTCCTCCGCAAAACCGGCGGATCTTCGATTTTTCCGAGCGCCTTAATCCGTTCAAGCACCGGCGGATGGCTGTAGTTTAAAAACACATGCAGCGGGTGCGGGGTCAGGTTGGAGAGGTTGGTGATGCTGAGTTTTTTCAGGGCGCTGATCAGCATTTCCGGGCGGCCGGTGGAGTTGAGCGCGTATCGATCGGCCTGGAATTCATGTCGCCGGGAGAAAATATTGAAAATAACCGACAGCACCATGCTGATGGGCGAATAGAGAAAGCCGAAAAAGATGAGGCTGGCATAAATCGAGACGTGTTCCATTTGAAAAGCGGCAAACAGGCCGCGGTTGTTGATAAACAGGGACAGGATAAAGAACAGGATGCCCATCTGCAGAATCGATGCGGCCAGCATTTTGAAAATGTGCTTCAATTTGGAATGCCCCATCTCGTGGGCCAGGACGGCCACGATCTCACCGGTTGATAGTTTTTTCACCAGGGTATCAAAAAAGACGATTCTCCGGAATCGGCCGAACCCGGTGAAAAAGGCATTCAATTTGGTAGATCGTTTGGAGCCGTCCATGGTATAGATCCCCTTTATTTGAAATTTTTCCCTGGCGGCATAGTTCGTAACTGTTTCTTTCAGTTCGCCATCTTCAAGCGGCGTAAATTTATTAAACAGGGGCATGATCAATACCGGCGCTAAAAATTGGATGACCATCATCGCAGCGACCACGCCGATCCAGCAATAGAGCCACGCCCATGATCCTCCTTTTTCAAAAAACCACAGAACAAAGGCCAGGACCGGGCCACCGATAACCACCGTCAGAACGATGCCTTTGGCAAGATCGAGAATAAAGGTTCCGCGCGTGGTTTGGTTAAAGCCGAAGCGTTCTTCGATTACAAAGGTCGCATAAATGGAAAAAGGCATCTCTAGGCATGCAACAATCACAAGAAGTATCGCCGTGAAAATAAGACCCGTGCTGATGGCATTCAGTCCGAAACCTCTGGCCAGCATATCCACCCAATTGAATCCTCCGATCAGGATAAAGGCAATGGTCAGAGTCGTCGTGGCCGTCTCTTTGATCATGGAAAAAGTGGTTGTGGTTCGGGTATAGTTCTGAGACTTGGCATATCGTTCACCATCGAGCACATCGATGAATTCATCGGGAAGGCGGGGATCCAAAGAACTCAGATTAACGATGGAGATGGTCAGGTCAAGGATATAGCCGATCAGGATAACGGCTAAAATAAAAATGAGATACGGGTTCATGGGTTCAATTGGCCGGGTTCAGGCGTTTTTCCAGTTCTCTTGCATCAGGATATCAGGAGTCATCAAATAATTTAAGCTGTTTGTAATGTGGCGCTTCTTTCTTCTTTTTATCTTTTCCCTTGTTTCCAGTATCGGCGACAGGGGCTTTGTCAAGGCCCAGGCGACGACGGATATCATCGATCATCTCCGGGCCTACCGTGCGCATCACCATATCATTGGCCGAGTGCCGCTCGGCATCTAAAAGCAACGCTTCAATTTTTTCCCGGCCGTCGGCGGTTTTTATCGCCTGCATGGGGGTTTGATTGTTAAGCGCCGGAATATGTCGGTCAATCCAACCATCCCAATGGGCAGCGAGTGTCTTTTCGACGTGTTCGCGTATCTCCGGGATTTGCATCAATTCTTCCTGGTTCAAACGCTCCTCTTTGCCGGCACTTTCTGGAGACCGGTCGTCTTTCATCATGGCTTCTGGTGATTGAATCTTTGTGGTTTTGTATTTTGCACCGGTACCCAGGCGTTTCTCTATTGTTTGGCGGATGATTTTTGTTCGGGCTTCGGAGTTCACCTCAACGGTGAGTTTGTGTTTGTCGATCACCAGCCGGCCCAGAATGGTGTTGTCCAGATTTTTGTTCTTTTTATACCCATGTCTACACCAGGAAATTTCAACCCGGACAATATCTCCGTTTTCATTTAATGTCGCTCCCTGTCTCAGGGATGCGGCATCTTCCACAACCGACAGATCGGCCAGGTGATCAAAAGCGGATTGCGCATCTTCAATATCATAATACAAGGTGTGAAACAAAAGCGGCTCGCCGTCCGTGTTTTGCATTTGCGGCGGGCTGTTTAGTGAGTTAAATATCTGGAAATAGAGTTCACGAGTTTCATAATCATAGTCATTTAACAAACGGGTTGAAACCTGTTGGTTCTCCGCCATTATCAATCGTCTGAGATCAATGATCGCCGTTTTCCAGCCCGGTGGAATCAACGTAGAACTGCATCCCACCAGCATGACCACATGGTCCACCTGGACAATCCGTCCCAGCAGCACATCCCCCGGCTTGGCATTTTCGGAACCCTGATTTTCTATGACCTCTTCTTCGGTACCCGTAAAAATATCCTTTAAATAAAATCCCGTGCCGGGATTGCAGCTGACGACTTCCAGAAAACTGTACGGTCGGCCATTGGCGGCATCGATCAGCCGCTTCTGAAGATCATCCAGTTTTTTACCGTGTTTATCGGCATAAATTTGGGCGATCGTTTGATGAGGGGGCATCTCAATGAGGATGTCCGTCTCGTCCGGATCGTACATCCAGTTAAATACAAACCAGGGCACAAAAAGCTGCATGTGATCGATCATCAGGTCGCCCGGATTTTCATCTGTTTCAGGCCACAGTAAAAACTCACCCGCGGCGGCAAGCAGGGGCAGTTCGCCCAGAGAATTCCGGGCAAAATCCGTCAATTGATCCATCAATCGATCATGCGCGTCACCCAGTCGGCGCCACAACAGATCCACCGGCGGTTTGGTCTTGTTCAGACAGCACTTTTTGTATTTTTTTCCGCTGCCGCAGGGGCAGGGCGCGTTACGTCCAATTTTCACCTATCGTCTCCTGAATTTTTCATAAATTCAACATAGCGCTCAAAAACCTTTCGGCCATCTTTTTTTAAAAGCATCGGTCCCATATGGGTGACGCCGTCGAATTCAACCAGTTCAGCCTCGGGAATAATTTTTGCCAGCTCACGGGACATATGCACCGGCGTGGTCGTATCGGCGGTGCCGTTCAGCAGTAAAATCGGAATGCCGGACACGTGGGGCAACTCCCTTTCGAATGTCGGTGCATCCTGCCCAACACCTTCGACAAAATATCGAAAGACGTCCACCATGGTTTGAACAAAAGTACCTTCCATGGCCGGGTACACCATGCGTCGCGCAATGAAGGCCTTTAGCCGCTCCACCAGAGACAGCTCGGAATAGGTTTTAAAGAACATGATGGGCACATAAACGTGATTGAATATCCGCAGATAATTTTCCCGGTTGACCCGCTGGGGCCATAATTCCTTTAAATCTTCCAGGGTTTGAATCCGCACTTTAAAATTATCAAACACCCGGGCCAGGTCAGGAGAATTGAGATTGGGGTTGCCCAGACCACAAAAGCTTTTGATTCGGTCTCTGTGTCTGATCAAAAAAGCCTGACCCACCGAACTGCCCTTGCTGATTCCCAGCAGGTGAACCGGTCCGACAGACAGGGCATCCAGCAGTTCGGAAAGCTCTTCAGCCAGATCCAGCATGGAAAAAGGCTTTGTTTTCGCCGATGAACCGCCCACCCCGATGTAATCATACTG
>JAOZUU010000024.1 GCA_029938515.1 Desulfobacterales bacterium
GCCATATCATTCTTGTCGATGGCCTTGAGATAGGCCTCCTCGGCATCGACGACGTGCTCCTTGACCAGCCGCACCAGATCGTCGTTGATTAGCTGCATTCCGAGTCGTTTGCCGGTCTGGATGGCGGTGGGGATCTGGTGGGTCTTGCCGTTGCGAATGTTGGCGGCCACACCATGGGTCACGACCATGATCTCCAGTGCCGCCACCCGGCCCTTGCCGTCCGCACGTTTGCACAGGGTCTGACAGATGACACTCTTCAGTGATGCCGCCAGCATGGTGCGAACCTGATCCTGTTGCTCGTGGGGAAACTGATCGATGATGCGATCGATAGTCGTGGCGGCGGTGGAGGTGTGCAGCGTACCCAGAACCAGATGACCGGTTTCGGCGGTCTCGATAGCGATCTCGGTGGTTTCGAGATCACGCATCTCCCCTACCATCACGATGTCGGGATCTTCCCGGAGAGCTGCTCGCAGAGCCCTCGCGAAGCTCTCGGCGTGCTCCTTGATTTCGCGTTGGCTGACACGGCATTGGTTGTCCTGATGCACGAACTCGATGGGATCCTCGATGGTGATGATGTGATCCCGGCGGTTCTTGTTGATATAGTCCACCATGGCCGCCAGGGTGGTCGACTTGCCGCACCCGGTCGGACCGGTCACCAACACCAATCCCTTGTTCAGCATGCAGAACTGGCTCAGGATCTGCGGTAGTTTGAGCTCTTCGAAGGTAAGGATCTTGCCGGGGATGTGACGGAGTACTGCACCGGTCCCCAGGTGATTGCGAAAGACGTTGACCCGAAACCGACCCAGGCTGTCGACGGCGTAAGCGAAGTCGGTATCGAACCGCTGCTGCAGCTCCTCCTTGGATCGGTCCGGCATGATCTCGGCGACCAGACGATCCATCTCCTCCCCACCCAGGACTTCGGTCTGCTCCTCCTGAAGCGGCATCATGGTTCCGTGCACTCGCATCATGGATCGGTTATTTCCAGCCAGATGCAGGTCCGAGGCTCCCATCGTCACCGCGTACTTGAGAAATTTGTCGATTGCTGCCATGGCTTGGGGCTCCTATTGTCTCGTCAACTATGAAATGTCGTAAGATTGCACAGTAATTTTTTAATTCCTGCGGCGTTTCATCGTTGACGAGACATTAAAAGGTGGGTGTGTCTTTCCGGTCTTTCACATCGTCCCGCTCGACCGAGACCCGTACCACCGCGTGGTAGGGAATCACATAAATCCGATGGTCCTGACTTTTGAGATAGAGCTCATGTCCAGCGGCGCTGGCTTCGAACTTGAGGAGAGTGCCGGCCAGGGGCTCTCCACGGGTGGTCTCCACCGTTACCTCGATGCGCTCGGTCATGATCCGCTCCAGGTTTAGGCTGGTCAACCCGGTCACCTCGAGATTCCAGGCTACGGTGGCTTCGTATTGTTCGGTCAGCATCCGTACTCTTTGACCCAGAGTCTTGCCGAGACCTTCGAGTACCTTGATTCCCATCTCGGGCCTGTCCGCGAACAGCCGATCGAGGCTCGCACGCTCCATCACCAACGCTTTGGTTCTCTCCAGGGCTCGCGCGTTGTCTATCCGATCGCCCTGATCGAGGATCGACAGTAGACCAAAGACCCCACCGGCGCGTACCGTCATGAATAGCTTGTCGACACCGCTGACGATGCTAAAAATCTCGACGGCACCGGCCAGCACGGCAAACATGGATCCGCCTGGATCTCCCGGGATGTAGATCTCTTCTCCCGCCTGCCATTCCATTGCTTTCGTCAGCTCGCTCACGGCGGCAAGCTCCGCCGGTGAAAGGGCTTCAAAGAGTGAAACTGTGGTCAGATCCTGCGGACTGTCGGTCATGCTTACCTCTCGTCTTGGATCTTGGATTAAAATTCGTTTTTTAGAACATATCAAGCAGAAAACTATGGTTGTATGCCCACTGGGGATGAGCAACAATATATTGTGCCGCCTCTGGTGCGATAGCAAAATCCCACCGGCTTTATACAATTGGAATTCAAATACTGAATGAAGATTGTATTGTCAAGACGGAATTAAGCGATAACTTGGATGAAAATATTTTGATATGTCTCCCCAGTTTTGGATAGGTTTACAAATGGATTACGATATTGATATTTCAGCGCATCTTTTCCCATTCAATCCGCCTGCGGCGGGTTCGATGTTCATTTTTTTTCAATCCCTCTTGAAAAAAACAACTCATAACTGTGTCATTCTTCTTGTGACGTTCGGTATTTATGCGATACAGATGATTCTGTATCGTAACAATAAAGGTGAACCTCGGCTCATTACAATATCGTAAAAAATGACAGTCCCTACCATTTTTCACATCGCCATGGATGGGACTTTTTACGACGCCATCAAACAACAATCAGCCGTGAAAGTGGTCTATGCACTCCGGATTGTTCCCCAACCTAATGAAAGCCTTAGGCGGTGCCCTGCTTGGCGCATGCCGTGATTTGGCACCCATTGTCATCGTCATTGCCATATTCCAGATTCTGATCTTGCGCCAACCTTTCCCGGAACTTGTTTCGGTCCTGGCCGGATTGGGTTTGGTTATTGTCGGTTTAGCCCTTTTTGTCGTTGGTTTAGACATCGGCCTGTTTCCCCTTGGCGAAACGTTGGCTGAAGAATTCGCGCGCAAGGGCAGCCTTTTCTGGTTGTTGTTGTTCGCTTTTGCCTTGGGTTTCGGTACAACCGTCGCCGAACCGGCCCTTATTGCCGTGACCCGGGAAGGAGCCCGAGCTGCGGCGGAAGCCGGCCTTATCGATAATATTCCCGCCGCTATACAACGATATGCCCTCCATGTCCGCTTGACCGTGGCGTTATCTGTCGGTGTCGCAATCGTTATAGGCGTGTTGAGAATACTTCGGGGATGGTCGTTGCCGATTCTAATCGTGGGCGGCTATATTCTTGTCATGGTAATGACTTTGTTCGCGCCGAAAGAGATCGTGGGATTGGCTTATGATTTAGGTGGGGTTACAACCTCAACCGTCACCGTACCTCTGGTAACGGCCGTGGGGGTAGGACTGGCCCGTACGATACGCGGAAGGGACCCTTTGACGGACGGCTTCGGCTTGATCGCCCTGGCATCCCTTGCCCCGATGATTTTTGTCATGGTTTTCGGATTGTTCGTACATTAGGAGATATATGGAACTATTTATTGACCCCATCAAGTTGTTACTGGCCACGGCCAAAGACGTCTTGCCGGTTCTTGGGCTGCTTGTGTTGTTCCAAATGGTGATATTGAAAAGACCTCTCCCTAGACCAGGTAGAATTATTTTCGGGTTTTGTCTGGTGCTTGTGGGTATGGCCTGTTTTTTGGGAGGTCTGGATCTGGCCCTTTTCCCTGTGGGCAGGACCATGGCGCTGCAACTGGTCGAGGGTGCCCAAAGCGGCGGCAAGGCGGTCTGGACCGCCTACGGATGGATATACCTGTTTGCCTTTTTGATCGGGTTTTCCACCACCATAGCCGAACCATCGCTTATCGCCGTCGCCTACAAGGCGGAAGAGGCTTCCCGCAAAGCAGTATCATCCCTGGGGTTGCGGATAGCGGTTGCCATCGGTGTTGCTGTCGGCATCACCCTCGGTACGTTTCGAATTGTTACCGGAACGCCGATTTATATATACATTTTGGTTGGTTATATCGTCGTGGCCATCCAAACCTTTTTTGCGCCGCGGATGATCATCCCGCTGGCCTATGATTCCGGCGGGGTGACCACTTCTACGGTTACCGTGCCTCTGGTTGCGGCTCTCGGTTTGGGATTGGCGTCCAATGTTCCGGGCCGAAGTCCCGTGCTGGATGGATTCGGACTGATTGCATTTGCCAGCTTGTTCCCGATCATCAGTGTCCTGGGGTACGCCCAACTGGCCCAATGGGTGGTGCGGCGGCGAAACAGGAATAAATGACATGCGCCACCTTGTCGCAAAAGCAATTGTATGTTTGCCGCGAATCGGACAAAGGAGAAAAAAATAAAATGGCACATAAATGCATTATTGCAATGGTAAAGCCGAACCTGACCGACCAGGTCGTCAATTCGGCAAAAAAGGCCGGTGCTACCGGTGCGACCATCATACCGGCCTCCGGAACGGGTGCCGGCGAGGCGAAAACTTTTTTTGGACTCAGCCTGGACATACGTACGGAACTGGTTCTTGTCCTGGTGAACGAGGCCATGGTTGAGCCGATCCTTTCCGCCATCAAAGAGGCCGGGCGATTCAGCGAACCCGGCACAGGTATTGCGATGGTGCTGCCGGTGGAACAGACGGCCGGTATGGAAAGCCAAATGTCGAGGACCAAACCGTGATGAGTTGAAGCCATAGGAATCAACATGTCATTTAACTGGATTATGCTCACATAAAACAGATTGCGGTAATCTGAATTTTCTGCCATATCCACTTCCAAAAATCAACCTCTTATCATTTCATTTAGAGTCACCGATATCAACTTCCGGTCGCCGGTAACGTCTGGCTTGAAAAGCAAGGAAAGCGTTCTGGCTGATATTGATAAAGCCACCGGCGCCGGCAAAACGGGGGCCGAATTTACTCACATTGAGATTCCCTTCCTGATCGGCCTGGGCCAGGCCCAGAAAGGCAATATCGAGACCACCTCCATCATAGAAATCGAATTGGGAAGGCGGGTCGATCAGCGCGTCGGTGTTGGTGGCGGCACCGAAATTTAACCCACCGGCCGGTAATCCACTGATCATACCCGGCTGATCAGTCCCTCGTATCCCAGATGATTCAATCCTCGCTCGGCGCCGTCTCCCTGGCCGGCTGCATAAACAAGGGTCAGGTTCCGGGGACGATTATTTTTTTAAGAAGTATTGTTCCAGCTCAATGGCAATCTCTTCGGGAAATCCGGTCCCCACGAATCCACCCGTGGCCACGGTATCACCGTCACGAATCACGCGGATCGCTTCTACAGCGGTAACGATTTTTCCTTTCTTTGCCCGTTCCGGTGACAGCCCGGACAACATGGGATGTGCATGCATGGATGTCCGTTTCTCAGGACTCATTGGAGTTTCCCCCCAGAATTGTTTTGGAAATAATCGTCTTTTCAATTTCCTTGGTCCCTTCGTAAATCTCCAGAATTTTGGCATTCCGGTAAAGGCGTTGGACTTTGTACTCGTCGATATATCCGTAGCCGCCATGCATCTGAACCGCTTCGTCGGCGCATTCCACGGCAATTTTGGCCGAATACCACTTGGCCATGGCCACCAGGGCATGGTCAATGTTGTCACGGTCGGCATTCCAGGCGGCCTCGTAGTATAGATTCCGGGCCGCCCGGATTTTCGTAGCCATTTCGGCGATTTTAAATTGGGTTACCTGAAAGGAGGCCAGCGACGCACCGAATTGTTTGCGCCCCTTGACATGTTGAATCGATTCTTCCAGGGCGGCACGGGCCAGTCCCACGGCCTGGGCGGCGATATGAAGCCGGGTGCGATTGAAAAATGCCATTAATTCATAGAATCCCTCCCCTTCCTCGCCCACAAGGTTCGTTTGCGGAACCCGAATATCCTTTAAAACGATTTCCGCCGTGTTCGATGCTCGAATCCCCATTTTTCCCTTTATTTTAATGGCCTGATAGCCGGGTGTATTGGTAGGTACGAGGATAAAACTATGTCGTTTATGCCGTGACGGGTTATCCGGGTCCGTTTGACAAAAAACCAGTAAAAAATCGGCCAGGTTGCCATTGGTGATGAACATTTTACTACCGTTGACCACATAGGTGCCTTCTTTCTTCACCGCCGTGGTCACCGCCTGGGTGACGTCACACCCGGCCTCCGGCTCGGTGATGGCCGTTCCCATGATTGCATCGCCGGTCACCAGCCGGGGCAGCCAGGTTTGCTTCTGCTCATCGGTGCCATATAACTGAATCAACTCAGCGCCGAATGTGGTCGACAGGACCTGGGCGGCCATGCCTGGTTCCACCGCCCAAAACTCCTCGTTGATCAGGCAATGTTCAAAAAACCCGTATCCGGCACCGTCGTACTTCTGCCCGATAAACACGCCTACGAATCCCAGCTCACAGGCTTTTTTCCAAATGGCCAGATCGAAGGTCTCTTCGCGGTCAAATTCCACGGCACGCTCGGGAAACTCGCCTTTTGCAAATTTGCGCGCTGCCTGAATAATATCCTGCTGTTCCTTGGTTAGCATAAAATCCATAAATTTCCTCCGAAAAAAATTTAAAATCCATCAGTGGTAAGTTAAAATAAATTTCATCAATATTTCTTTTCGCTTATTTTTTCGAAACCTCGTTTTATGCGCGAGAAGAAGTGAAAAAACCTACTGTTCCTGCATCCGTTTCTCCTCGTCTCTAATCTCGCGGCGCAGGAGCTTGCCCACCTTGGATTTCGGCAGCATGTCTCTGAATTCGATGTGCTGGGGAATTTTGTATGCCACCAGGGAGTGGCGGCACCACTTAATCAGTTCGTAACCGGTAATCCCCTTGATGTCTTCTTTCAGAACTACGTATGCCTTGATCCGTTGACCTGTTTTTTCATCGGGCACCCCGATAACACACGAAGCCACCACGGCCGGATGTTCCTGGAGCACAGCCTCTATCTCCGAAGCGGAGACACGGTAGCCCTTATGTTTGATGGTATCCACGGTTCGATCGACAAAAAATAGATGGCCGTTTTCATCCGTGGAAAAAACATCCGCCGTACGGTACCATTTTTTTCCATCAAGCTCGACAAATGAAGCGGCGGTTTCCTCCGGTTTATTTAAATAATTGAGCACCATCGATTCAGACGAAACGACCAGTTCACCGGGCTTTCCCGTCTCCACCGGTTTTAAGGTAGCAGGATCAACTATTTTTATGGATTTGCTGGCAACGGCCTGGCCCACACTTTTAGGCGGGTTGTCGATATCGGTCGAACACATGGCCACTCCGCCACAAGTTTCGGTGGCGCCATAGCCCTGATAAATCGTTTTTCCGAATCGTTTTTGCCATCGTTTTCTTACCTCTACCGGCAGCACATCACCGCCACTAAACCAGTAGTCCACCGACCCCAAATGGTACTGATCCAGGCGATCATGCTCTAAAATCATTCGGTAAAGCATGGGAACACCGATCATGGTACGGGCCTTAAAGCGCTGGATCGATTCAAAGGTGGCGTCTAAGTTGACCTTGGGCTGAAGCAGCAAGGTCCCACCCTCCAGCAGCGTTGCCAGGCTACAGGTTTGGCCCAGGACATGGAACAAAGGCGCATTGGCCATAATCACATTGTCTTGTGGCGGAAACAGCGGTTCACTTATTTGGATCTGTTCCTTAGCGGAAACCAGGAACAGATCGTGGGTGATGGGAACACCTTTAGGATATTTGGTGGTACCGCCGGTGTAAAGAATTTCAGCAATATCGCTTCCGCTATCAGTTGTTTCCGGCAACGTGTCGGTACAATTGGCATAGGTGGCCAGCAACTTTCCAATTAGAAAGGTGTGGTCGTCGAGAATGGTCTTGCCTTTAGGAATCACGTCGAAAAGATAACCGAAAAGCCGCTTCCAGGCGGGAAGCAGCTCCGCCATTTTGGTGATCACCACCTGTTTGATCCGCGTTTTCGGCAGCACCTTTTTTACGTATCCGAAATTGGTATCCGCGCACACAATGGCTTCGGCGTCACTGTCATTGGCGATGTACGCCAGATCAATAGGGGTGTAGATCGGAGTGATGGGCACACAAACACCCCCGGCCCGCTGAATCCCCAGCCAGGCAACCACCCACTGGATGCTGTTGGGTACATATATAATGACGCGTTGCCCTGAGGTAATCCCAGTATCCAAAAGAGCGGCGGCAAAGCTCTCGGCCATTTTCCTGACTTTTTGATAGCTGTACCGGGTGCCCAGGTAGATGACAGCGGTATGGTAGGCCCGCCTGTCGGCGACCGATGCGAAAGATATGGGTATGGTACTATTTTCAGTCATGAGTTAAACACCAAAATATGCGGCTTTGATCTCAGGGTTATTCATCAGGGCAGCCCCGGTCCCGGAAAGGCTGAGCATGCCATTTTCCACGACATACGCGCGGTCCACCACGGGCAAAACCGGCCGGGCGAACTGTTCGCTCAACAATACGGTAATGCCCGATTCCTTATTGAGAGAAACGATGGCATCCATCACGGCTTTTTGCATCATCGGGCTTAGTCCCAGCAGGGGTTCGTCCAGAAGCAACAGCTTCGGTCGAACCACCAGAGCCATCCCGATGGCCAGCATTTGTTGCTCGCCGCCACTCAAAAAACCGGCTTTGCGGGTTTTCAGCTTGGATAGCGGGGGAAAGAGCGTAAAGACGAAATCCATCGTCTCTTTTATTTCGGCTTTGGTGCGCAAGTACCCGGCGATCTTGAAATTTTCCACGACACTGCTTTCCTGGAAAACCGGATGCCGCTCTCGGGAAACAACAATCCCTTTGGATACGCGCTCGTTGGGTGGCATTTCGGTAATATCCTCTCCTTGGTATCGGATATTGCCGTAAATACTGATGCGTTCTCCCCCTTTGCGTTTCTCTTTAATGCGCATGTCGATGATCAATCCGGAAACCGTGTTTATAAATGTGGTTTTCCCGGCACTATTGGAACCGATCAGCCCAACGATTTCGCCTTCGTCCACTTTAAGGCTCAGCCCGTTTAGCGCCAGGGCATTTTCAAAAAAAACCATTAAGTCGTTAACTTCTAACATTGTGATCCTCTCGGGATTGCAGCGGGTCTATTACCCATCCCGAATATTCCATCGTTTGGCAGGGCGTAAAAAGATATCGGTAAAACCGCTGTCAAAGTTATCGGTCGGAAAACCAGGTTAAAGACACGCCTATTCATCTTCGGCTCCCAAATAGGCCCTTTTAACCGCTTCACTTTCCATGACCTCGGCGGCCGAACCGTCGGCGATTTTTTCACCATAGTTCATCACGATGATCCGATCAGCGATACGGAAAAGCTCTTTAAGGCGGTGTTCGATCATGATGATCGCTTTACCTGCCATGCGAAGCTTTTCAATGATGGGTACAATGCTGGCCACTTCGGCCAGGCTCAATCCGGAAAAAAGTTCATCCAGGATAAACAGATCCGGTTGCAGTGCAATGGCCTTGGCCAGCTCCAGGCGTTTTAAGTAGCCCTGGGGTAAAGCACCGGCCGCTTTATAGGCCACATGGGCATCTCGCTCAAAACCTACTTCTTCCAACAGATCCAGAGCCACGGCATCCCGATCCCCATACTTACCGCCGGCAAGTTGTTTCATGCGCGGCGAATAAAGGGGAATGATCATATTTTTGTATGCGGGCAGGTGGTAAAAAGGTTTGACCATCTGGAAGGTTCGGGCGATTCCCAGCCGGACGATTTTATAAGGCGGCAGATGGCTGATTTTTTTCCCTTTGAACGTGACAGTTCCGGACGACGGTTTCACAAAGCGGGTGATCAGGTTCACCAATGTGGTTTTACCCGACCCATTGGGTCCGATGACCCCTAAAAGCTCACCCGGCCTCAGGTCAAAACTGACGTTGTGCAGGGCGCGCACCCCACCGAAATTCTTACTCAACCCGGTCGTTTGTAGAATCGGCGAAGTGGTCATTTTTCCACCCCCACCCAGCGTTCAATCTGATGGTATTTTCTTTGGATATAATGGAAAATCCCTTCGGGTAGGACCACGATAAAAATGACCAGAAAAACACCGTAAAAAACGATACGCAATCCCCCGAAACCCCGCAATGCTTCGGACAATGGAACCAGAATAAAAGCACCCAAGGTAGCGCCGGCCAGCGTTCCCGGCCCCCCGACCACCGCGGCGGCAATAGGTAAAATGGAATAATCCAGGGCAAACACCGGCATGCCCACGAACATGTACACATGGGTCATAAAAGCCCCGCTAAAGGACCCGATGGCGCCGGCAAAAAAAAGGGATTGGGCCTTGAACCAATAGATATTGATGCCGGCATTGATAACGGATCGATCATTATCGTTGATGCCTTTAAGCACCAGGCCGTAGTCCGAATCCATTATCCTTCGAAATCCAAAAAGAACACAGAGCAACACCGCCAGGACCAGGTACAACTCGATCCATTTCGATGGCAGGGGCGTCATGCCGCTCAGCCCTTCGGTACCACCGAAGATTTTGGTGGCCTCAATAACCCGGACCAGGATCAGCGGAATGATCAGCGTCACCATGGAAAAATAGATCCCCCGCAGTCGTAGCACCGGAAGCAGCAGCAGGGTGCAAATCACCGCCCCCATAATGGTGGCAAGGGGAAGGGTCAAAAAAGGGCTTAAATTCCAATAGTGGTTCATTGCACCGGCACAATAAGCGCCCACACCGAAAAATAAGGCTTGCCCCAGAGAGACCATGCCGGTTTGAGCGAGGATATCCCAACTAATGGCCAGCAAGGCAACCACCGCCACCGATAACAGCACTTTTTGCCAATACGGACCCAGCACCAGGGGTAGCACCAGACAGACCACTACCGGTAGTATCCGGGGCGCCCCCAGGTAGAGCATCTCACGCCAGGATAACAACGCGAAAATATCTGAAGACCGCACCTTGATGCCGCGATCAATCCGTTCTTTTCGTTTCTTCAACTGCGCCTATATCCTTTCTTCCAATTCTTTTTGTTTTCCAAACAACCCGGAGGGTTTGATCGTTAACACCAGCAAGATGGCCGCCAGGCTGACGATCATCGTCCAATGAGAGCCGATGTAGGTGTCGGTGAATCTTTCAGCAAATCCCACAATAAAGGCGGCGGCAATGACGCCGCCGGTGCTGCCCAACCCCCCGATGATGCACACGGCCAGGGCTTTGATCAGGACATCATAGCCTTCACCCGGAGCGATGCTGCCTAAAGGGATAATAAACAGGGCGGCCACGGCTGCCAACCCGGCACCGAAAGAGACGCTTAAGGTGGCGATCCAGTCGGAATTGATCCCAAAGGTCAGTGCGGTGCGTTCATCCTGGGCAATGCCTCTAAAGGCCAACCCTGTGGCGGTATGATGGGTGAACCACCATAAGCAGAAAACCAGAATCACGCTGAATCCCAGGATGGCTAAGCGCTGAAAATCGACATAGGTTCCGGCAATGGCGAAACTGCGATCCACAAACACAGGCAGGGTATATTCGAATCCCACCCACCCGAAATAGCTGAACAATTCCAGGATTGCCAGCCCGATACCAAAGGTCGCAATCACTTCGGAAAGGGCTTGGCCCCTCACACGCAGCAATACAAAGCGGTACATCAGCGCCCCGAATATCATGTTGGCAACAATGGCAACAATGATGGCGACAGGATAGGGCAAATGCAGCAGGTTCACTATTCCCCAAATACCGTAGGCCGCCAGAATGTAAAAAGCGCCGTAAGCAAAATTGGCCACGCCACTGATACCGAATGTCAGGTTAAAGCCAAGAGCCATCAGTGCCAATATAGCCGTATTGATCAGGGCATAAAGGATCGTGCCGGTTAGCATGGATCGGTTATCTCCAGTCTTGGAAAAGTCAACATCGTTGATTGGCCAGCCGTTGGGTTCCTCTTTTCACATCTCGGTGGTCAACCGGCTCACCAATCAACGATATGGCGATTTGCTGTAGGCTACTTGGCCGGTTTCAAACCGGCAGGAAGTTTGATCTGGCCATCTGCCACGGAGGTTGGGAAAACAATGGTACGCGACCCGTCGTCGTTCCATTGGGTGACGGCCGCCACTGCGGCGGTTTCCGGATCCATGTCGTAGATAACCTGGTTTCCCTCATCGAATTTGATGCGGCCCATAACGCCGACCCGATCGGTTTTTTTCAGTTCGGCAACGATGGCGTCCGCATCAACACTGCCGGCCCGTTCGATGGCTTCAGCCAGCAGATAGACTGACTCATAAGACGGACTGATACCGTGGCCGGCTTCGATGGGAACTCCCCATTTTTTCTTGTAGGCCTGGTTGAAGGCCTGGGATTTGGGCACTTTCGGCGACGAAATGGCACTTCCCATTTCGAAATTACAATTGATGGCGCCGCCGATCTTCTGATCAAATGTTTTCCAGGCGCCGGGGCCGGCCAAGGGTGAAATGAAACCGGCTAACAGGGCGGGAACCTTCATACTATTCCACTGCTTGACCAGAGTACCACTTTGGGGCATGTCGAATATCGGTAATATCACCTGGGCTCCCTTGGCGCGCACTTTCATCAGCGCCGAGGAAAAATCGGAGGTTCCCGTCGGGTAGGCTTCATGGCCGACGACCTCCCATCCGGCTTTTTCAAAAAATACTTTTGTGGTTATCTCAGCCGTCTTTCGCGCCCAGGCCACATCCTGGTTCATGATATAAACCTTGTTGAAGCCGAACTCCTTATTAATATAGGACATGGTTCCGGCTAAATACTTGACCAGGTATTTGGCATTGAGGCAGGTTCTGAAGATATATTTATACTTTTCCGGGTCTTTCTTAACCTTGGCTTCCGAAGCCGGAGACATGGCAATGGTGCCCAGTAGCGGGACCTTGTACTTGGCAATGATGTCCATCCCCGCCATCAGGGCTTCGGATCGAAAGGGGCCTACCACTAAAGCCGCCGGTTTTTTCTCAAGAATAATCTTTTCCAATCCCAAAAGAGCCTCGGGCACAGGTACGCCGGGGGCCGCATCGCGGATATCCACGGATTCGACCGCAAACAGCCGTTTCGCTCCGCCGACATCGACGCCGCCTTTGGCGTTGATTTCCTCAACAGCCAGGTTCACGGCTTTCAGTGCCTCCTTGCCTTCCAGAAACCCGGTTGACGTGGGAATACCGATAACAATGGGCTCCGCGGCATCAATCGTGAGGGCCGGAATAAATCCGATACACATCACCAGAACGATCATGCCGAACTTCCCGATTTTTCTTTTCATGCTTTGCCTCCTTTGGGTTGAGAGTTGATTTGCAAGATGACTATCATACTTGAATTTTGTGATTTCTCCAAGGGCCGAAATTTTCACCCGCTCAGCGGATGGCTGTCAATTGATTTTTCCAAAAAGCGCAGGTCTTGTAAATTCAAATCGAATCCAGTAAATCTTGCA
>JAOZUU010000393.1 GCA_029938515.1 Desulfobacterales bacterium
TTTTTCTTTAAGGAGCGGGAAAACGCCCTTCTCCTCCATCACTTGCCGAGTGGGTGGATAACTTCTTTCACCCAGACGGATTGATTTGGCGCCCATATCCCATACTTCATCAATAATCGCCATCAGCGTATCATTGTGGGTAGACCCGGGTGTCGGGTCAGCCGTATTGAAGTTGGGTTTAATCAGGACATCCTTATTTTTTACCGGATTAATATCGAGCGCCTTTACAGATTCGCGAACACCCTCTTTGCGATCAGTTGTTTGAATAATACCAGCTTTGGCCATTGTTATCCTCCCGGTAAATTATTAGCCGCAGACTCACACAAACTTACGTAGACGCTTTATTCGGCTGACCCAGCCGAATAAAAGATTCATCGCTTCGCAAAATATACTAATTTGTTAATCTAAAAAATGACACCTTTTTCTGGAAAAAAGACGCGTTTGCAAGGATATAATATTCTCCAAAGGCCCACACCATTATCTCTGCCATCTCGGCAGAGATTATTGTCTGTGTCTGGCCTGCGCGGCGAAACTTCAGCGACTTGTCGGGTCGTAGCCAGAGGCGTAGCCTGAAGACGGGTCCGTGTGGATCTGCCTGCCCCGTGAAACCAAGGGTTTATTGTTTCACTGGGGCGGCAAAAAAAATTATTTGATTTTAAACAATTTTGTTGTTATTTTGTTAATAACGGATTCACAAGTTTGATGGTCTCGTAAAAAGTCGAAAACTTATCTTGCTACCACGATATAGTGCGTTCATGATTTTATTTACATACTATATATTCTATTCGTTCTCATTCAGTTGGACTTTTTACGAACGCATCAAGTTTAACAACACCTAAATAACCATAAAAGCAGGGGATAGCCGGATGAACAAAGCAGCCATTACTAAACATGAGATATACAATAATCTGGCGGGATTTACCGACAAGGACCTTGACGCCATTGCCAACTTTGTCGATTTTATGCGGCATCAAAAAAATCTCAAAAGCAAAAAATTACTAAGACTTCAAGGCATCTTAGAAGGCCGTCGCATCGACTTTGTCGATTTAAAGCAATTTAAAGACCAAACCTGGCAACACGTTGAGCAAGAGTTTGGCGATGCCTAGTTTTGTAACCGATACACAGCCCCTGGTCAAATTCATGCTGGGTAAAAAGGTGATCAACGACAGGGCTCATCAAGCCTATTTGTCAGCCGACAAGGGTGAAACTACCATCATCATCCCGGCCGTTGTTTTATCAGTAGTTCTAAATTCGTCCAAATCCTTGCATAAGATAAAAAAACGTACACCTACATGCTCGATCTGCGGCCCCTTGTGGAGCGTCGGTCCTACTGCAGCCTGTGCTCGCAGCCACATCTTGATAAGCCGAATCCCTATTGCTCCTCGCGTTTTCCCTCTTGACGAATCGGTGGCAAATCAATACTGAAAACGTCATGACCACATCCCATCTTGACAGGCCCGACAGTAAAATGTCCGGCTGGACTCCTTACTTGCTGCTGATAATTGCCCCATTGTGCTGGGCGGGGAACATCGTTCTGGCCCGGGGCGTAATCGAGATCATTCCACCGGTGGGATTCGCCTTTTGGCGATGGGCAATTGCTTTTTTGATTCTGCTTCCGTTTACCTGGCATCATGCCAAACGGGACTGGCAGACGGCCATAAAGGGCTGGAAAATCATGGTGCTGTTGTCGGTTGTTGGCATCAGCTGTTTCAACACATTGCTGTATACGGCGGTTCACACCACCACGGCCATTAACGGGGCGCTCATCCAGACCTCGATGCCGGCCATTATCATTTTGATCTCCCTGGCCGTTTATAAGGAACGGGTCACGGTCCTTCAGGTCATCGGCGTGCTCCTGTGTATATTCGGCGCCTCAATAGTCGTGTTGCATGGCCAAATTGCCAGCTTACTGAACTTTTCGTTTGCGCCGGGCGACATTTTGATGCTGTTGGCCGTTATTCTGTATGCCTTGTACTCCGCACTGTTGCCGAAACGGCCGAAAATACATCCGGTGAGTTTTCTCACCTATACCTTCGGTATCGGCGTATTGGGTCTGTTGCCGATCTATATCTGGGAGTTGAGTCACTACGGGGCTTTCATATTTACCCCAAATGTGGTGATCAGTATCCTTTACGTGGCCCTGTTTCCCTCGATTGTCGCATTTTTTTGCTGGAACCGTGGCATCGAAATAATCGGCGCGAACCGTGGCGGACTGTTCATCAACCTGATTCCCGTATTTGCATCCATCATGGCCATCATTTGGCTGGGAGAATCTCTGCAATCATTCCATATCATGGGAATGGTTCTCATTTGCGGAGGGATGATTTTGTTTAACCAGTAACGAATCCTGGTCAACAGGGCCAGGATTCGTTACTTTAACCTGAGTTGAGCGATTTTTTTGCGAAGCTGTGTGCTAAGATGTTGAGATGATAAGGCTTTCAAAAAGCGCAGGCATACCCATTGGATATGCCGAGCATTTTTGAAAGCCTTAGCGCTCAACAGATTGGTGCAAAGCGCGCTAAAAATCGCTCAATTCAGGTTCAATAAGGAGGCCCTAATGAAACGCTGGTTCAAATTTATTTTAATCTCGTTCGCGCTGATATGTATCATGGCTATTGCTGGAGCGGGCTGGTACATAAGCAAAGCCATCCCCATAGGAACCGGATATGCGGCCAAATATCTGTGTTCCAGCGTGTATATTTCCAAACGGGATCCGGAAATCGTTTTCCGTGACGATATTGCCCCGGTCCATTTCCTTTACAGCATTATCGATGCCGATACCCGGACTGAAAACGGGTTAAAAGTGGCCGTGGCGAATTCTTTTGGTTTTTTCAAATCAAAAGCCATATACCGTGAAGGCTGCGGGTGTACACTGGTGGTCGGAACCACTGATGACACTTTAAAAAATCAAACCTTTATGAATTCCGGCCCGGATAAACCATCCTGGAAATTACCCCAAAATCTGCCATGGCCGGACGGCGGCCGCGAATCAATGCAGCCATTACCTCTTGGAATCAACGCCGACAAGTTGAAACTGGCTGTGGCTCATGCCTTTGCCGAACCGGGACCGGAAAAGAAACGCAACACCCGGGCCATACTTGTGGTTTATGATGGTCAATTGATTGCCGAACGATATGCCCGGGGCTTTGACCGCAAGATGCCGCTGCTGGGATGGTCGATGAGTAAAAGCGTCACCAATGCCCTGGTTGGGGTTCTTGTCGCACAGGGAAAACTCGACCTGAAACAGCCGGCACCGGTCGCTGAATGGCAACAGCCGGAGGATCCCAGGGGAAAGATTACGCTGGATATGCTATTGCGGATGAGCAGCGGTCTTAAATTTGAAGAGACCTATGCCGCTTTTTATGCGGTCACCGACATGCTGTACAACAGTCATGATTTTGCCGCATTCTCCGCCGATCAGCCCCTTGAAACGGAACCGGATACCGAGTGGTATTATTCCAGCGGTACCGCCAATATTGTTGCCCGGATCGTCCGCCGGACGGCAGAGAAAGAATATCCGAATTACTACACTTTTCTTCGGCAGGAATTATTCGAAAAAATCGGGATGCGAAGCGCCATCATGGAACCGGACCCATCCGGCACCTTTGTGGGCTCTTCTTATACGTTTGCCACCCCGCGGGACTGGGCCCGGTTTGG
>JAOZUU010000394.1:0-1032 GCA_029938515.1 Desulfobacterales bacterium
CAACAATATGAGCAGCCGGTACTGGAGTTCACTGATGCCTTCAACGGCCTGCTGAATACAGCTATTGAAAAGCTTGAAACTGGCCATCCTGGAGAAGCGCTACCCCACCTTGACTTTATCCAGAAAAAGTTGGCCCAAATGAAACCGGTTTTTGAAAAACAGGTCGAAATCGAGAAATATTTGTTGAAGCTGAATAAACGGAAGGTTGATGATTTGAAAAAGGAAAAACGCGAAGAGTAAAGGAAAATAATGAGTTATAGCTCTTAACGGTGTGGTTCTCCTGAGTCGTTTTGCGTCAGATTACTAAAGGCTTGATTTCTATTGAATCATATTCTCTTATCAAAGGTCTAAGTTTTTCTGTGAAATGTAGAAATGATCTTTAGTGCGGAATGCGAAATTTAGATTGGATTTCCAAAAGCATAAAAATTTAAAATATTGTGGTTTCGACTCATTATTGACTAAGTAAACTTTCGATCCTACATCCGGCATTCCCGCCACGGCCGAACAAACAGGATAACTCCGGTTGCCCCGAAATACATCATCCCCAGGTAAGAAAACACGAATGTGTAGTTTCCCCGTGTGACATCTAGAATATAGCCGCTAAGCCATGGGCCCACTGGTCCTGACACAAAACCGTAAGCGGTAAAAACCAGCCCAAAGATTGCTCCGAAATGAGCCATGCCAAAACAATCGCCAGCCAGGGGGCCGGAGACTGCAAACAGGGTTCCAAAGGCAAAACCGATCACCGCTGCCAAGACAGTCCAAAGCCAAAGGTCAGCCAGATGAGGCATGATCAGATATGCCATGCCGGCACACCCGAAACTTATCGCCATGGTTCGGGTTCGCCCAATCCGGTCCGAAAAATATCCGCTGATCAATCGACCGCAGCCGTTAGTAAGGTTGAATGCCGTAAGCAAAATTACGGCATGGGCCAAGCTCAAACCACGTGCCAGGCCAAATCCAGTTGCCAAGACCAGCATGCTAGCACCGGCTGCACCAGCGAGGACCCAAGTGAACCAGAGGCACCAAAAA
>JAOZUU010000394.1:1042-2954 GCA_029938515.1 Desulfobacterales bacterium
TGCTTGTCCGGGCAGCCCTCCCCGTTCGCCCGGAAGGAGCCAACTGTGCTACTGGGGGCGATGCCGACGATTCAGTCTTCGGAAAGTGGATCAGGCTTGAAGCGATTAGGCCGAAGATTAGAGATGAAATCCCCGCGATCAATGTCAATGTTTCATAACCCCATTTGGACAAGAGGATCGTAAAAATCGGAGACATGATCGCCGCCGATAACCCAAAGGCCATATTAAAAAAGCCTGCAACCAAGCCGCGCCTTCCAGGGTACCAGTGCTGGACAACTGTCAGCCCGGGGAGATAAATAAAAGCCGATGAAGCACCGACAGAAAATGCCCAGATATTTACTTCGGCCATGGTTCCGGCGTGGCTTAGCCAAATGGCGCTACTGCCACACAACACCGATCCGAAAATAGCCAACCTTCTGGGACCGTATTTTTCCTGCCATCGTCCACACAGGTACATGAAGCAAGTAGCTCCGGTCAGAACGAAAAACACTGTCCCACCCACTGCGGTGCCGTCGGCATCAAATACCTGTTGCCAATGTTGGCGCAAGATGCCGGGAAAGCCAAAAATAAATGAGCCCGGCCAGAAAATGGCGCAGGCGCTGGCAACCAGAACAGAAGATCGGGAGGTTTTTACCAACATATGGATTCCTCGATTAATTTCTACTCCGGATTACCGTAATCAACGCATGTCTCATGGCGCTGAAATTTAGGCGTGTATGGATACGATCTATACATTCATGGTCTCTTGGAGTTGGTGTCGGAAAGCAACGTATACCATTTAACGATATTCTGATAAAGGACCGGAAATCCTACCCTTGACGCGCCGTTTCAATAAAAGCCGCCGTGTTTTCTGGTTTTGCGAGAGGGTAGATGTCCGTAGGTGGTAGCGGAAATACCCGGCCTGTGGTTATGCATCGGCGAACGACTTCACGAACAACCTCGGGTGTTGCTTTGGCCATCATGTCGTACGCTCCACAAACGCAGAAAAGAGGCATTCCCTCCGGCATTCTTTCTACCACTGAAGTGAAATCGCACTCCTGATCCACCCCCAAGGCGTCAGGTCTGCAGGCGAGTAAAAGGTCAATAAAGCGATCCGATCGGCCAGCGAGGGATAGTAAGTGGGGAACTTTTTTGTCCGACAATAGCGTCATTAGCCGTGGGGAGAGTAACCTTTTAAAGGATTGGGGCGAAATTGTCGTGGCGCCTCCCTCCTCAACGGTCACAAACTCAGCCCCGTGTGAAACGTAGGCATCGCGCACACGGCACAACAGATCCGTCAGCCGTTCGAGAATCTCGGTAAAGGTCTCGGGTTTTTTGAGCACCATCATGAACATTTTTTCCGGATCTAGCACCTGTCCGGCAAGGGTGAAGGGGCCGGGAATGAACGCACCGACGCCCGCTCGGTCTTTCAGATCTTCTTTCGCCTTTCGGATCGCTTGAAGGATAACTGGCATGCGGCCAGCTTTGGACACGCTGTCCGGAATCCGAATGTCTTCGGCTGTCTGGATTGTGCGCACACCCATGGTCGGGTAGACGGGGTGGCCTTCCGCTTCTTCGTGATACAGGATCTCCCCGCCTAATATTTCTGCTTCCACATTCATGTCGAATGGCAGTGTCGTGGAGTCGAACCCTTCTTCAACAGCAAGCATGGCGGCGGCAGCCATGTCTTTTTTATTTTGAAGGATGTCATTAAATACAAGACCCTTTTCCCGCATACGAGACAGGGGAATGAAGGGGTGCGGTGTGAACACAGCCCGTAGACCCCGCTGATAGGATCCCATGAGTTCATAGAAAAGGTTCATGGGTACGCCCTTTCAATGGCTTCGGACAGCACTTTTCTTAGTGGATCGAGGCCGACCTTCCGGGTCTCCAAAATCGGTAGACCGGTACGGTCGCTGATGGCTTCGATGCG
>JAOZUU010000394.1:2964-3648 GCA_029938515.1 Desulfobacterales bacterium
TAAACTCGATGAAACCGGTGGTGAGAAAAAGGTAGACATGCTCCGGGTCAATTCTGAGTAATTCACCGCCACCCCCCAGCAGGCAGTCAATGCAGTTGAGGGCATCAACCTTTACGGCTTCGTGCTTTTCCACCAGTGCTTTAATTTCCATATCAAAACCCATACAGACGTCCCCATAGACCAACACAGGGCGTGGACCGCCGTCCACCCGGTAGCCGGATAAGACCTTGTCTAATGTTTTTTCGAGCTTTACGGGGTCGGAATGGAGGTTCTTGGGAAGAAAGCGTGCTTCAGCATTGATCTTTCCTTTTTGAATCAGTTTTCGAATTTCATGTTTCAAAATCCCGCACGATATTATACGCAACGGTTGCGGCTCCCCATCTCTGAGCGTTTCGCTTAAATCCAGCCTTTTCATGGCGACTCTAAATAAATCACAAAATGATACTATCTGAATAATGAATTAAATCATATGGTTTTGAAAACGATATGAAACAAAAATTGCAAACATGGGCATATAAATGAACTTTAAGATGATAGCAGAATGCCCAAGAATGTAAACGGCCTATGTTATTCTCTTATCAAAGGTTTGAGCGTTTCTGTGATATGAAGAAAATATGGAATCTTCGGTATGGAATGCGTCAATTTATGATTGGATTTCCAAATACACAATCATTTGCGATGATG
>JAOZUU010000395.1 GCA_029938515.1 Desulfobacterales bacterium
GTTGTATATGTTTTTGCGCAACGATTACCCACAGATTCGTCTGAAGAGGCAAAAAAAGAGGGATATTATCCCTTCATTGTTGTGATGCAGATAACCATAAAACCCACTCCGGCTGATGTTATTCCACAACCCAGACCGTGCACATGCGCGCATGGTTGACAATCTTACTTGAGATGCTGCCAAAGAGAAACTCCTCACTCCGTGAAAGCCCCTGTCTTCCGAGCACGATGGTGCTGTATGCAGTTTCATCACGTTCCGACAGGATACACTGCGCCATAGAGGGGCAGTAGCGGACAGTTGAACGGATTGATACATCTTCCGAGGCAAACCCTTTCTTGATCAACAGTTGCTGATAATCCTTCAGCATGGCATCGACTTTTTGCCCGTATTGAGTGAACCATTTTTCTTTCTCGTTAGATGTAGGGAAGTAGTCTTCTTCCGGTTCAGGTAGCACGTGCAGGATAGTAACCTTGAAGCCAATCAATCCTCCCAAAAGCTGTCCAACGTATGAAACAGCCCTGCGTGCGTTATGCGATTCATCCACGGCAATTAAAATATTTTTATTAAAAATTTTTTCTTCATTTTCAGCTTTTGTACCGCTTTTGCCCATGTGTCCCTCCATATTTTTCGGGTTAGTGCTAAAAATTTCGCCGGAACACGGTGATGATCAAATACCCGATACTTGTTTAAACTCTTCCAGATCGTACAGCAATTGGGCTGTGTTTTCATAAAACCAGTTGGCTCCTTTTGAAAAATGCAACAACACCCGATTGAGCGATTTTGGAATATAAGGATATATTTTTTTCAAATTAGCCACCCGATTATGAAAAACGATGTTTAAATCTTCATCTCTCAGTGCGTCGAGATATGGGTTACTCTGCTTTTTTAAATCAAACAACAGCACATCCCCTTTACCAGCAAGAAACATCAGAATGTTTCCCAACCCGAAAAGGTCATAGCTGTAAATGTTTTCCCGATGCCGATAGTTAAAATCGAAATCAATCCAGCGATACCGATTTTCTACCCTGTCAATAAAGATATGATCCCGTCTGATGTCGCCGTGTTTTTCGCCGTTGTCGTGCAGAAACTCGATTGCTCGAATGCAGTCCATAAAATGATCAAGTATGTCAGGAAACAGTTTCTTGAAGTAATTATGGTGATCCAAATTCAAGCCTTCTATAAATTTAGAAAGCGGTGGGCCATGGATAAGATCAATAACACGCACAATGTTTCCTTTTTCATCGTTTACGGCAAATCCCTGCATAAAGTTTTTATGACCAGTGACCAGATCTAAAATTCGTGCCTCTTTTTTCGGGCTACGAAAACATTCGAATTCAATGCCACCAACATGAGACATAAAGCTTTCATAAAAAACGAGTTTAATAATTTTAGGAATCCCTTTTTGCAAATCGATGGCTCGCTTTACCCAAAATTTAACATCATCATCAATTCCGAACCTCCCTTCTTTGGCATTGTGACGAACGAGATAGGGTTTGCCCCCTAGAACAACCACATCACCATATTCCACGCGGAAGAAATCCGTGGTGTCGGTATGAATTCGAAAACGATTGGTTGCCCGGGAAGGCACAAGCCATCGGGAAGCCATTTGCTGTATTTTTTCTTGAGATATGATAGCTGTCATTTTACCCACACGTCATCAGTTCTGAACAGCCATATTTAGAAAATTTCTAAATCGCTTTGAGCCGTTTTGCCAAATTAAAGACTGGAAAAGAAATTACTTTGCAGGCGTAAAGCAACTGAAGAGCCATTTCTATATAAACTCTGCTCTTTAACCCTGTGATTATTTGCAGTGTCGCAAGCTCTATTCCCTTTCCTCTTGACAGCTATCCGGATTTTTTGAGTTTGTAAGGATTTATTAAGAGTACAGGAACGGGTGATTTCTTAACCACGTTTTCCGCCACGCTCCCAAAAATCACGTGCTCCAGCCCTTTTCTGCCATGTGTCCCCATAATTAATAGATCTATATTTTCGGATTCAATGATTTCTAGAATTTCATTTACAGCGTCTCCTGAAACGACACTCTTTTGAAAATTAGGACAGCTTTGTAGTTGTTTTTCACAAATCATGTTCATGGCCTTCTTGGCACTATCAATGGCTTCTTTCTGAAATTCATCCATAGAAGGATGGGGAACATAAAGCTTACCCCATTTATTAAGATCCTGTACTACATGAAGTAAGTAGATAGTGCTGTTGTATTTCTCAGAAACCGATAACACATAAGGCAGAATTTTTGACGAATTTTCTGTTAAATCCAATGGAAAGAGAATCTTTTTTATTTCGATCATGTCCTTACCTCCTTTTAGTTTGCAACTGTTTGAAAAGATTTGCTTTTTTAATTTGAGTCCGGAACCTGGGTTGTAACTGATCCTTATACCTCAATTGCATTGTTATCCGTCCCATATTGGTTGGGAACAGTATCATGGTAATTGGGATCGAACGTTCATGCGTCATCAACAATGAATTTGTACTCATTGCTTTCACCTCCTTTAAAAATTTGCATTTACAACATTCAGGAATCTATCTTCAATTCCAAAAAGGCATAGCAGATGTTCCTACAGTGTCAGTATCACCTAAAAAAAGTGGTGTTTTCTTAGCACATTAGAAATAATGGAGAGTACAAAAAAATTACTGTTCTCATTTAAAAACAAGACAATGTGATTTTGATAATCTCACAGAGAAAGCCCATCTTGTAATATCTATATGTAATGGCTATATAAAATCAAGGACTATCTGGCCACAGCCCTGGCATTCTAAATTTGCATCATTCAAAAGATAATGTGTATTGCGGTGTTAACCGAAAATGTTTCCAAAAACAGGTACATTTTTAACAAATTTGGGTATAGGTCACCTGTCTGCGTGCATCGCACAGGCAGGCCCGTACAACCGGGATGAATTTTTCTTAAAAATAGGCTTCAACCGAATAATCAGGTCTGTCAGGTATTCATCGTCGCTGGGTGCTGGTTCATCATATATTGGAAAGCCATCAATGGGCGGTGCATGGACACGTTGGGGTGGTTTTCGCTTTATATCCCAAAGATTCAGATGCCTGAGAATTTTTCGGATCACATCTTCATCATTGATAAATGCAATCACCCTCATTTCCGAAGCGCACTTGGGGCAGATGAGCGGATCGACTTCCCCGGATCAGGTCCGGGACAGGCTCCAAGGAAATACCGCCGCAGGATTTTGGGAATGCTCAATACCACATGCCGGTGCGGAACGGCCTTGACCACCTCCCGGCACAACCATTCACAAAATTCCACCACCCGTAAATCACACTAAAGTTTGTATTTTGGAATTTTGTGCTAAAATCTTTTCCTGAACAATTTACACAAATAGCTGTATTTATATTTTTCGTGTATTAAATTTTACTTATTTTCTTGACACAAAACGCTATTTTTTATATTTTTGTGTAAAATTTTATGGAGAGGTGCCAAAATGTTTGTCGGGCGAGATCATGAATTGGTGTTGTTGAATGAGTTGTGGAACAAGAGGAGGGCTTCTTTTGTCGTCTGCAGGGGAAGAAGGCGAATCGGCAAAAGCACAATGATCCAGCAGTTTGGAAAAAGTGCTGATATTTTTATGGAATTCCAAGGCGCCGCTCCTGATAAAAGCCTTACCAACC
>JAOZUU010000396.1 GCA_029938515.1 Desulfobacterales bacterium
TGCTCCCTGTTCAGCAGGATTTCGATCTCCTGCAGGAGCTCGATGGCATCGATGCTGTCGAATTCATAATTTTCTCTTAAATCCTCATCGATTCCGGGATTTTCAATCTCGAATTTTTCCCGAAATATGTGATGAAGAGCGGTTTCAATTTCGTCGCGTTTCATATATCCGTTGGGTTCCCTTAGGATTCGCGCAAAAATTAATTCACAATTTTAGGTGTTGAGGCGCCCGGCTGGCAAGACGCGAAAGTGCAGGAATATCGAGATATTCCGAACTTTCGCAACGCCGCCAGGCGGGATGTATCGGCGCATAAAATGTGAAGTTATTTATGCGCGAGTCCTTAGTACATGCATTCATAAATACGGTTACGTATAAAAATGCATTAATATATAAAAAAGCCGCGTTGGTAAATTCAAAGTGACTACAGTGAGCTATAGTGCCTAAAGTTAAGGACCGCCTCCGGCGTGCTGATAGACGATCCAGGACAATAAAATTTTATCAATCTTCAGTGCATTTAAAGCAAAAATTTAACCACATCAAATGGAGTAATTCAACAACCTTAGTCACTTTAGTTCACTTTAAACTTTAGGCACTTTTCAGCGGCCACTCCTTACGGCGCAGACGCCCTGGGATTCATTACATCATAGTAATTACGAATGAGAGCACTTAGCCATACTACAAATCAATTTTGAATTCAAAAAAAATGTCCGTAGATTCATCAGGCTGCCGGGAATCAGGGCAGTCTTTTTCCGAGAAAGGGTTCGAAATGGTACCATTCCAACGGATTTTTCCGCAAGGCCTTCTCCAGAAGATCTGCATATCGCTGGGCAGATCTGCCGATCGCGGTGTTTCTGTCCCCGCGTGATGCGGACTGGATCGCAATGGGTTCGGACAAGCTGAAATGGTATCGGTTTTTTCCGGTACGAAACGAAAAAAAAATCAACAGCGGCGTCCCCGACAACATGGCCAATACATGGGGCGCCCCCGGAAGCCGGACCTCGTGGCCGAGAAACGCCACCGGAATCGCACGTTGATTCTGATGCCAGATCTGATCTCCCGTCATGGAAACCATTCCCCCGTCCTGCAGAAACCGTATTCCCTCCAGGATATCGAAAGGGGAGCCCTCCCCGGAATCGACGGCAACGATTCTGATCCCGCTGTTGCGAAGGTCATCTTTCTGAATTGACTCGATTTGCTCTTTGAGATGCCGGCCCATGTAAAGCAGCAGCCGGACGCGATCCTCTCTTTTTTTCATCAAATGGGCGGCGATTTCCCAATTTCCCAGATGGGACATCAGGATTACCGCTCCGGAATGATTGTCCAGGCAGGTCTCCAGATGGTCCCAGCCCTCGTACGTGTAGGTGAGTTCGTCACCGGCCGGAAGGACGAATCGATCCAGGAAAACAGTCGTAAAGTTCTGATACTGCTTCCAGGTGCACCAAACATGGTAAGCATGAGTCTTTTGAGGAAAAAGGACTCGGTAAAAACGGATGCTTACCACTGTTTTTTGCGGGCAAAAAACAAAATATCCGGTGGCGATTCCCCTGGAAACGAGGTAAAACACCCACGTCCCGCATACCCGGGAAATTTGCACCAGCAAACGATAAAAAACACCCTTCATGGCTGCCGTTTTATTTTTGCGCGAGCCCAAAGACCCGATAACTGATCAACCGGCTGAACAGGCCGAAATTCCTTAAAAAATCGAAAAATGGATGAAAGTGAGAGATCCGCGGCGTTCCCGGATGGTAAGACACCCCCACCGGGGCCTGCATCACGGGAATTTGAGCCCACCCGGCTTTGACCAAAATTTCGATTTCGAACTGAAACCGTCTGGTTTTCACGCCCAGGTCCAAACACTCCGGAAGGGGGTATATTCGAAACCCGCTCTGGGAATCAGCTATCCCCGGGCCGCCCGAAACCCGCACCCAGAAGTTTGAAAATTCCCGCCCGAACCGGCTTGTCCAGGGGGCCCTGGCGGCCAGCATCCCCTCACGGTATCCCACGATAATCGGTCGTGTATTTTCCGGAATCGCCCGAATCAGGTTGATTGCATCCATCGGCCGATGCTGGCCGTCGGCATCCAGGGTGATGGCCCAGTCCGCCACTTTCGAGGCCGCCATCATGCCCGTTATTATTGCCGCGCCTTTACCCCGGTTGAAGGGGTGTCTCATCACATGGGCGCCTTTTATCTCTTTGACCCGTTCAAAGGTCAAATCGGTGGATCCGTCGTCCACAACAAAAACCGGGATATCGAGTTCCAGGGATTGCCGGACGACTTCCGCGATTGTCAACTGATGATTATAAACGGGGATGATAACGGCGAAACGGCCGCAGCCTGTATTCGAACGCTTTATATCAATACCATTTCGCATATATTTAAATCGGTAGAACCTGTCCGGGTAAAGATAAAAAAGCCACCCCCCATGCGCCGGGTCCCATATGAGCCCCCGATGTCAAAGAGAGCGGTTGAAGGATCACATGGGCAGATGGATACCGATCCCTGATTTCCCCCCAGACGTTCTTTTCGACCCATTGCCGGTTGTCCGTGTATTCCAGCATAATCGACAACGCGTCGGTCTGCCGCGATGCCGTGTTTAATTTTTCCAGTGCAAATTCAAGTTGCTGGCTTCTGTTTCGGACAGTGCCCGCTTTGACGGCCCCTTCATCCGTCAGGCTGATGACCGGTTTCAGATTGAGAAGATCCCCAAAGAATCCTTTCTTCTTGGATAATCGTCCGCCCGCTACCAGGTATTTCAACCGATCTAAAAAAACGTATTCCCGGCTTTGTTTCATGGCAATTTGAGAAAATCGGACCACTTTCTCCAGGTTATGACCCTGGTTGGCATAGCGGGCAACCGCAAGGGCAACGATCCCCAGTCGCCCCGAAGCGCTCAATGTGTCCACAACGGTGAGGCCATCCTCCGGATCATTCCTTTTTTTCCAAGTGGTTACCGTTTCGAAATTGCCTGTATAGATCGATCCGACACAAAGATACAACGCCTGTCGGTAACGGCTGATGATGCTGCGATACCTTTGCCGACGTTCAAATACGGATGCCTGGGCCGTGGTCACCCGAAGCCCTCCGCGCATAGATCGATACAATTTTTTCGGTGATACCAGGGTTTCCGGCAGACGTCTGCCATCGATGATGATGTAACTGTCGAGAAGGGTAATGGCATATTCCCGGGCATCCCGACGGGTGACGGAGCCGGCGGCATCCGTAACGATACGGACGGCCGCAGGGACGGCCGCTGTTTCTGCGCGCCGGATTTGCGGCCCGATCCCCTCTTCCGACCATTGAACGATCCGGCCCATTTCCTCAAGCTGTTCCCTGGCCATCGTCCGCTGATTGGTATGGAAATGGATTTTTAAGTTCTCGCTGTCTTGCATGACCACAATACTGTCTCCGATTTCAGACAGTTTCTTTAGCGCTTTGTCTGAATCAGGTCCGGGCGCGAGAACGGTGTCCACACAAAACCGGTCTTCGGTATCTGCCTTGAATGAAGGTAAAACAGCCAGTTTACCTTGAAATGTTTCCGTAACCGGACGAAACGCTTCCCCGCCCCGGCCCACAAGCGTACCGAAAAAGCCCTCCATAAAGATATAAATACCCAGGGCGCCGGCATCAACAACACCCGCGGCCT
>JAOZUU010000025.1 GCA_029938515.1 Desulfobacterales bacterium
CCCAAGGCTTTAAAAAATACTCGGCATAGCCGATCCGCCTCAGGCGGACCTGCGTTTTTTAAAAGCCTGATCATCTCAATATCTTGGCACATAGCTTCGCGAAAAATCGCTCAACTCAGGTTATAGAAAATATAAATCAGGGAAAGATAGAAAATACCAACGGCGACAAGCAGATAAAAAATCCGCTTGAATTTTGACGAACCTTCGTGGGCCAGTTCCATTTTCTCCTCGAAATCGGTCAGCCAGGCGGTAATTTCACCGTCCGCCTGTCGGTAGACCACTTCATCTCCCTCTACAACGATTTCGCCCATTTTTATTTCCTTTTAGCGTAAAAACTCATATTACATTTTACATTGATCATCGCGTCCTTATGGAAACAATCCCCCGATCGCCAGATCCGCCAGATCGAGAATGTAAAACGTTCCGGGGAAAAAGCAGAACACGATGGAAAAAATGGCCGTAATGGTCAGCGGAATTACCATAAACAGATACAGCGGCCGCTCCCTTTCACTGCCGATCCGGACGGAATCATTCGATTCTTTTAGTGCAGCCGGTTTATCAAAAAAGGCCGTTTTTACAATCGGGAAGAAATAGATCACATCCAGCAGGGAACTGGTCAGGATGACAACCAGAAAAATCAGATAACCGCTTTGTACGGTCCCCAGACACAAATACCATTTGCTGATAAAACCGGCTACCGGCGGCGCACCGGCCATGCCTACCGCGCCAATCGTAAAAGCAACCATGGTGACCGGCATCCGCCGACCGATGCCGGCCATCTGACTGATCTTTTTTTTACCGGTGATAACCAATACCGCCCCGGCGCATAAAAAGAGGGTGATTTTCATAAATCCATGAAACGGGATGTGAATCATGGCCCCTTTAACCCCGTATGAACTCAGAAGGGCCGCTCCAAAAAGAATGTAAGCGAGCTGACTGATTGTTGAGAAAGCGAGACGCCGTTTGAGGTTATCCTCCCCGATGGCGAAAAAAGATCCCACGATCATGGTAAAGGAAGCCACCGCGCCAAGCATGAGGCCAAGTCCGAGCGCCTGCATCAGGTCAACGCCAAAGACATAGCAGACAATCCGTACGAATCCGAATACACCGGCTTTGACTACCGCAACCGCATGCAGCAAAGAGCTGACCGGTGTCGGGGCCACCATGGCCGCCGGCAACCAGGAATGAAACGGCATCCACGCCGCCTTCATCGATCCCAGGGCAAACAGCGCGAACAATAACATCAGGGTGCCGGGAGATGCCGTATCCCTGGAAAGAATCCCCCCTTCGGTAAAAGCGGTGGTTCCGGTAAGGGCATAGGTCATCACGACAGCGGCAAACAAAAACCATCCGGAAGCAAGCAGATAAGATAGATATTTCCGGGTGGCCGCAAACGCTTCCTCATCTTCGTGGTGGGCGACCAGCCAGTAAGTTGAAAGGGTTAAAGCTTCGTAAAAGATGTAAAATGTTACCAGGTTGGCGGAAAACGCAATGCTTACGGCGGAAAAGATGGCCAGCGCGAACATAAAATAATATCGGGTCTGGGCATGTTCATCCAGCGCGCGCATGTAGCCGATGGAATAGACCGAAACCAGAATCCATAGAAAGGAAGATGTAATCGCAAATATCAGCCCGAAGGCGTCCACCCGATACCCGACCTCCAGGCCGGCGGCAATGGTGATAATGTGGCTGACGATAACCTTTCCTTCGAGGATAATCGGAGCCATGGAGATAATTACGGCAAACTGGGCCACAGCGGCGATAAGGGTACAGCCTTCGCGTATGTTGGGCCGGCGGCGAAAGAAAAAAATAAGCAGGGCGCAACCGAAAGGGAAGGCCAGCGCCAGCAACGGACGAACGGAGTGGATAACCGGATTCATGGCGTCCCTCCCAGTCCGAAACCGGTGTTGATCGCGCCAAGAAAAGGATGGAGGGTTCCGGAGATCCACACGATACCGAAAACAAACGACAGAACCCCCAGAAATAATCCGGGCACAAGCATACTTGCCGGGATTTCATTCACCCCGCCCCCCCCGGGAAGGATGGCCTCTTTCTCGGTGCGGATATACATGATCTCGATGACACGCCAAAAGTAGACGATCATCAGAAGCGTGCTGGCAAAAATCACGGCCACGAACACGTACCCGCGAGCTTCCAGCGCCGCCCGGATCAGGTACCATTTGGTAACGAACCCGACCCCAGGCGGCATTCCGATCATTGCCAGGGCCGCCAGGATCATCGCCAGGCTCGTATAGGGCATTCGTCGGCCGAGACCGGCAAATTGACGAATATCCCATAAATTATATCGATAAATGAAGCCGCAGGCGGCCATGAACATGCAGCCTTTGATCACCGCGTGGTTGAGAATGTGCATGACGGCCGGTGTCAATCCCAGCGAGGATGATGGGGCCAGGCCGACAGCCAAAATGATATAACCCACGTTGGCGATACTGGAATAGGCCAGCATTCGTTTGAGATTGTATTGATTGATGGCGAAAATAGAACCGATGATTATGGCCACGGCGGCTGCCCAGCAGATGATCCCGAACACGGGCAGGATCTCCTTGATAAAGCCTAATGTGAATACGGAAAAAATGATGCGTATAAGGGCATAGACAAATGTCTTGGCTACGGCAGTGGAGATAATCACGCTCACGGCCGACGGGGCATAAGTGTATGCGTCCGGTTGCCAGCTGTGCAGCGGAAACAGGGCGATTTTAATGGCAAATCCGATGAAGATAAAGACGAAAGCCGTCTGGACAACCCGTGAACCGTACAGATCCGGCAAAAGCATGCGCAAATCTTCCATGTTCAGCGAACCGGTGGCAACGTATAAATAGCCGATTCCTATCAGGTAGAACGAGGCGCCGATGGTGCCGATAATGAGGTAACGCAAGCTGGCAAATGGGGCTTTATCCCGTCCGCTGGCAACCAGGGCGTAACCGGATAGGGAAGCGACTTCGAGAAGAACGAAAAGGTTGAACATATCACCGGTGATGATAATTCCCAGCAGCCCGGTTATCAGCAGCATATAAAGGGTCCAGAACAGGGAAATTTTTTCCGGCAGTTCCTGTTCAACGCTTTTTTTGGCATAAACGGCTGCCAGCCATCCAAGCAAGGATACCAGGGCCAGCATAAAAGCGGTCAGATGATCGACCCTAAATTCAATTCCCCAGGGAGGTTGCCAGCCGCCGAGCTGGTATTGGGTCGGTCCGTAACGGAGGACCGAATCAAGGGCAACGGCAGCCGACACTACGCATACAGACAGCCCCCCCATAGCTAAAGGGAAAGCCAGTTGTTTATTCCGCCAACCGAAAAAAAAGATGAAAATGGAGGCGATAAGTGGAGCGACAACAATGATGGCAGGGAATTGGTGCAGCATCTACTTTTTCCGGTTATTATCGTCTTTTTCCTTCTGTAGCAGACTTCCGATCTCAGGATGGTGCCGAATCACCTTAAGAAACTGCTCCGTCCGGATATCGTAACGTTTTTTAACAACATGCAGCAGCCGGTGACTCATGATGTATCCCAAATGATAATCTTTATCGAAAAGTGCTTTCAATTTCTCTGCCCGAAACGAGAGCAGTTGAGCCGGTTCCGCACAGATCGCGTCGGAGGTATAGAATTCGGCCTCTTCATCCAGCAAGGCCGACCAGCCAAAACCAAACCCCGCTTTTATCGAACTTATGGAAACGGTTACCCCGGTGGCAATTCGCTGTTCCAACAATACCTTCCCCTGGAGAACAGAAAAATAACGGTCGGCTTTGTCTCCCTGGTGAAAGACGAATTCTTTTTCATCGTACTGAAGCAACTCGGTAATCGGTATCAGTTTATCGAGCATGTCATCGCTTAAATATCTCATCATGACGATTTGTTTCAGCGCTTCCCTGGATATCATGATCGCTCCTATAAACGTTTTCTATAGTAATTAAGAAAGAATTGAGGGGTCGCTATTCCCCAGTTCTATAGCCTCCGCAGAGGTGTCATCTGGTTGATACTTGATTCTGGATGCTTGATCCTGGATAAAAATAAGGTATAATTCTTTGTTGATACCCAGTACCTATAAACCAGTATCCAGTATCTTGCCCCAATGGAACCTCACGTTTTTTCTTTATGAAAAGGGATAGGTGGACTAAAAAATATTATCACAGATACTATATCTCAGGCTTCTCGGATCCTTTCCAGAATCTCGTTTTCTTCCAACGTGTGATACTGCTGATGGACCTTGATCACCAGTGTCAGGGCCACACCCAGCGTGGCGACAGCCACGACGATGGCTGTCAGCATCAGCACATGGGGCAACGGATTGATATAGTGAGTGGCCGTTACCGCCGTATGGGCGGCATCATGGCCATGCTCGATAATGGGGATCGTGGCGTTTTTTTTAGCGCCGATGGATATAAAAAAAAGGATAACGGCCGTCTGAAGGATGTTCATGCCGATAATCTTCTTGACCAGATTTTTCTTGGCAATGATGCCGTAAAGGCCGATCATCATCAGCACAATATATACCCAGTAGTTCACCCTTGAAATCAGAACGTCCAGAAGCACTTCCATGGCTACAACCCCTCGTCGTGTTTTCCGGCCGAGGCCAGGTTGTAGTACAACGTTACCATGACGGCCATGACCGCGATACCGACGCCGATTTCAACAATCAGGATTCCGTGGGACCTGGCCGTCACGGGGTCGACGCCAAGTACGCCGGCCAATGCGCTGTAGTCCAAGTAGTTCAACCCCAGGAGCATGCACAACACTCCCGTACCGGCATAGATGAAAACCCCGAGGGTACACAACAATACGGTTAAACGCTCTCCCATCCGCCGGGTGGCCGATCGCAGATTGAATGCAACGGCATAGAGAATCATGGCGGCCCCCAGGATGACGCCGCCCTGAAAGCCACCACCCGGGCTGTGATGACCGTGGGCGATGACATACAACGCGAAAATTTGAATAAATGGCACGATCAGTCGACAGGTGGTTTTAACGATCAGATCATGCGGCACCCAAACCGAATCGATTCGTTCGAATGCCGCCGATTTCTCTGGAAATTTGCCGCTCTTTTCGATCCGGAGGGTGATGCCGGTGGGAATATGACGGTAAAGCCGGGTTTCCGTCTCTTCTTTTCGAAAAATCCGCAAAAGAAAGATGCAGGCGATACCGGCCGTGAAGATGACGATGGTCTCGAACATGGTATCGTATCCCCGGTAATCGGCCAAAACGGCGGTGACAAGATTCGGAACGGAAGTATCTTCCACGGACTTCTCGATATAGTACGGAGATACATGGCTGCTGGCCGGTGAGGCAGGGTCCCCCCATGGTGGAAATTCAAGCGAGCCGTAGATCAGCACGCTTCCCAGGATGACAACCAGAATCAGACCGCCTATCTTCAATCTTCGGTCCTCCTGGATGTACGAAATACGGCAGCGACGAACAGCACCGTACTGATGCCGGCCCCTACCGACGCTTCAGTGAAGGCGACATCGACCGCACCCATGATGGCCCACAACAGACACATCATAAAACTATAGGCCCCGAACAAGATGGCCGCGCTCAGTAAGTCTTTGACGGCCAGGGCACCGACAGCCAGGATGATCACGATGATCAGGATAAGAAGTTCAATCTGCCAGATCATGCCTGCCCCTTTTCTGCAGGCGGTTTTGTCCACGGTTTCAATCCGGCCCTGACACCGGCATCGACAATGGCATGGGTAGCCGTCGGACTCGTTATAAAGACAAACACAAGAATCAAACCGATTTTCAATGCCGTTAAATACAATCCTTGCGAAAAAGCAATATATAATGCCAGGGTACCGATGGTAGTCACCAATCCGAAGGTATCGAGTTTACCGGCCGGATGCAGTCGGGAATAAAAATCCGGGAATCGGAGAATACCTAAAGTACCGCCGGTAAAAAAGATCAGGCCGCATATCAAAAGAAGTGTAAAGATAATATTCATTAAATTTCATTCCCCTTTCGGTCCGGGATTTCACCTTCCGGCCCGAATCGACGAAGATCCGAAATCTTAGGGTACGACCAATTCAGCGATGAGGGCTTTCGTCATATAAGCCTTTTCGTTTCTGAAAATACCTTGAAGCCGCCAGCACGGCGATAAAATTCAACATGGCATAGGCCAGGGCAATATCAACGAACATGTCCACCCGATGATACATCAGTCCGATGAGAATCAGGAGCGTCGTGGTTTTGCTGCCGATGGCATTGACGCCGATCAAACGGTCCAGAATCGTCGGGCCGCGCACCGCCCGATACAAAGACAGAAACATCAGCAAACACAGGTACAGACCGGTATATAGAAAAACGTGTTCCATCATTCCTTGAATACGCGGGCGATTCGGTGCTCCATTTCACCGGGCAGTGGCTCACCCGAGGGCACATCGATGCAATGAACCGTGAATCGGCCCATTACGGAAACATTTACGGTTATGGTTCCGGGCGTTAACGTGATGGAATTGGCAAAAGTGGTCCGGGCAATATCACTTTCCAGATGACTGTTAAATTCGATGATGTGCGGATCGATTAACTCCATCATTCTGGGATGAAAGGACAGACGGAGCACGTGCAGGTTGGCAAGTAAAATCTGATAGAGCAACCAGGGAACATACCATGCAAATCTAATCCAACAGGATAAAAAATCAGTTTTCAATCCGGAGGGGAACAGCAGATCACTGGAAAAAATAGTTACCAGCAGGCAGGAAACCACGCCTAGAGATAGATGAAATAGATCGAATTTACCGGAAAAGATCAGCCAAAAGCCAATCATAATGATGAAGGTGATAATAAAAGGTAATGTAGATGATCGCTTTTTGGTGGGGTGTTGCGGTTGATGCGTCTGCAGCACAGGCTGGTTGGGCTCCCGGGTCGGGGTTATTTTTTTATCAGCTCCCAATCCTTGACCCTCCTCTTCCAAAAGTATCTTATCTATAACAATTGCTTGGGGGGCACGTTCTGGGTTCGTGTCGGTGGTATTAGCCATGACAATAGAGCAATATTTATGCCAAGTTGATACTATTCAAATCGTCTGCAGGCTATTTACCTTGAACCCTGAACGATGAACGATGAACGATGAACCACTTAACATAGAAAAAATATCGATGGCTGAATCTGGGTAAGCATGTCAGGATCGCAATATATTTATTGCGTTGGATGTTTTTTATTGCATGGTTCCTGGTGTTGCCCGAAGTAACATATCAACCCCTTAACCCCTGACAATTTGATAGCTGGCCGATTTATATCCCTTCACCTTCCGGATGTGAAAAGCGAGAATCCGGCTTTCGTATTGGCCGGTATAATTTTTAAGCTTTTTTTTGCCTTTCCGAAATCGCGCGCCCTGAAGGTTCACTATCAGGCTTTGTACGTCGTTGACCCTTCCTTCGCAGAGCAGACGGGGACCGTCGCCGATTAATACCTCCCATTCCCCGGCGACCAAAATACCCAAATCTTCAAGCATCGGATAAAATTCTTCCATAACATATCGAGAATACTCATCGTAGTCTTCTTTTTTTTCGGTGACGACGTTCCACATCTGGTTAAATTTAATCGTGTTCTCACGAATATCGGTGGAATAGGCGTCCTTCTTTCCGGTTGATACCAGCACCTTGGTTTTGTAATTGGTGATATGGTTTTGCAGATCCGACAACAGCTTTCGATAATCATCACTCCGTAGTGCCCCTTCGAGAAGATCAAGGTCGTTGCTGACCGTTTCGAGGATGAAATCGTTGTATGCCCCCACCATCACGGACCACGCCGCCACCGTATGCATGTTCAATCGATTCACCCCGGGGATAAACTGTTTAATGATAAATTTTTCGTAATCATCTCTTTTCCGGGGATTGACCGTCCAGTAATGATTAAATTTAACCGTCATTGTTCGTCCCTCCTAATTTTTTCTACAGGGTTTGTATCGGCGGTCATACAGAATCACCTTAAACAACCATTTGTCAATCGCAGCTTGGGGGTCGCGAAAAAATTAATCCGCAATTTCGGATGATTGAGTATGTCAGATGATCCATTTGGTTGTCAAGTATCGAGTAAAGAATCCTGGCCCAGAGGACCAGGTTTTCAATGATAGAACGAAACTTTTATCGGCGTTTCAGGTCTGTGATGAGGTCGTCGGCCAGCTCTTTTAATATGGTCAGGACATTCTGACCCCGTTTTTTTGCAATGTGATGGGCTTCCGCCACCATTTGGGCGGCCTGCAGACTGAGGGTGATATCGTCCGGGGGCGCAAGACCTTTTTTTTCGTACTGGCGGCGTATGAAACGCTCGGCCAGCCGCTCCTGTTGTTTTCGAAAAAATCCGATCATTTATTTCCCGTTCTTTCCTGGCGGCAAATCCGAATGATTAAATTGCTCAGCACCAATTCCGGATTCCTGTCTCCGGTTTTAAGTCGCCAATCAGCCTCGTAAAGCCTCTCCAGGGCCTCAATCAATTCTATTAAGGTAAAACGCTGGGCATTTTGAATGGTTTTAAATACCGGAAACGGATTGGCCGTTCCCGGGGACAGGAGAAGCCGGGTGTCAGTCGATTTTTTCTTCTTTTTCCCCTTCGCTTTTGCCGAGCGCTTGCCATTCCCATGGGGCAATTTATCTCCAAGCGCGTTTTCCCAGTCAGATAACATCTGGCGCAATTCATCGTCATAGGCACGGATCGCCGGCATCACCACCCGCCGAAAATCGGGAAACCCCATTCCCGCTCGCCATCCCCGGCCATGGGAACTTTCGATGAACTCCCTGGCCACCATCAACTTGCGAACCTGGTTGGACAAAGCGGCGATAATCTGTAAGGGATGCAGGTCTCCGGCCAGCATCGATTTTAGATAAAACAGGGCTGTTTCCAGGTTGCGTTCACTGAAGGCACTGGTCAACTCAAAAACCGGGTCCTGCCTGGATCGGCTTAACACCGCTTCAACATCCGCCGCTTTTATCCGGTTGCGGTCGCCCACATAATCAACCAGTTTCTCAAGATTGCCGCAAAATGACCGCAGTTGAAACCCGGTTTTTTCGTAAAGGGCACGATAGGCGGCCGGATTCATTTGCTTGTCGTGTTTTTTCAAAATGACGGCCATTCGTTCTTTTAAGACCGCTTCCTGGACGGTTTTTTCCGCTTTCCGTGACCCCTGCGGAACGGTGCAATCCACCACGACGCCGTATTCGCCGATCACTTTATAAAGTCGCCGCCGCCGGTCGATCAGATCGGTGGTGATGATCAGATGGTGTTTTTCGGGAAACCCGTGCTTGATGGCATCTTCGAGTACTTGCGGGTGGTCCGTGCCGGCGGGAACAGTCATGCCGGTTTCCCGGCAATAATTTAACACGGGATCAATCCAGCGATCATCTGCTTCCGGCCCCAATTTCAGCAATTGTCGGCACTCTTTTCCGCTGACATCGTCCAGGGACAGGTTCAGTACTCCCAGCAGGCGGATGAAATGGCGCCCGGCACTTGTAAGGTCATCCCCGGCAAGGGCCGCCCTGGCTTTGGCCGCCAGGTTTGATGTATTTTTCGGGGAATCGAAAATCCGGCAGTCCAGCATTGCAACCACTTTTCGACCCGGTAAAAACGTATAGGTGTTGACCTTTTCCAGCGCAACAAGCACCTGGTCGTCATCCGGTCCGACGGGCTCATAATTCATCCGGTCCGACGGGTCGGGCAATAAGGCGGCCAGGACGGCATCAAGGATCTGGGCACGTAAAAACTCTTCGCCGTGAATAAGCCACAGGGTGTCAAGGGTTTTGCCGGCGGAACGAAGGTGACGGCTCAGATTTTGATAATCGATGACGGGCATGGTTGAAAACGATCAACAGGTTCAGGTGCTGATAGAGGTTTACGGGCTCCTCTGCCTCAAACCGACGCGTTTGAGGTGGTAGAATAACCGCATTGCTCGTAGTGTAGAGATTCTGGATACCTGATGCTTGATACTGGATAAAAAAATGAAAAAATTCCTTATTCCTTCCAGGATCCAGTATCCAGTATCCAGTATCTTTTCATTATTTACACCACAATATATTGAAACTTCACATAAAATTTAAAACCTGAGTCTATAAAGACTCCTAGTTCCATTCATCGGGCATCTTGCTAAAAACGAGATGGACAATAAAAATCCCGACCCCCACGGTGATGGCGCTGTCGGCAATATTAAAACTCGGCCACTGGTATTTTCCGATGTAAAATTTGAGAAAATCGACCACTTCTCCCAATCGAATCCGGTCGATCAAATTTCCAATGGCCCCGCCGAAAATCAGGGCCAACCCGGCGGATAGCCATGGATGTGAAGACGGTATGATCCGGTAAAAATAAAAAATCGTGACGATCGCGACCGATGTAAGGATTAAGAAGAAGAATTGACGCCAGCCTTCACTCTGGTTAGCAAAAAAACCGAACGCACCCCCCGGGTTGCGGACATGGGTCAGATCGAAAAAACCGGGGATAATCGGGATGCTATGATAAAGGGGGACAAATTTCAATATCGCCGCTTTTGATAATTGATCGGCCAGTATCACGATACCAGCAAATAGAATCAATCGGAAATAGTGCCCTTTTCTTCCTCGGTCCTTCGCCGAGACCTTTGAAAAACGCCCCTCTTTGCTCAATTTCGGCGTCATATTCAGGATGCAAGCCTGGCCACAACATCGCCGCAGCGGTGACAAATAGTCGGATGATCCGGGCTTGATCCGACACTGGGGTCCCGTATCCAACAGCGGTCGCATTTTTCCCCGTTAGCCGGAATGACCTGAATTTCCAGGCCTTCAATGTTCTCGCTTAAATAAGCATCTGCCGGGGAACCATCCTGTACTAATTCCGCCTGGGAAGTGATGAATACCGTCTTTAATTCGTCGACATAAGGCCGCAGCTCCTGGTAAAGATCCGCCGGGGCGGAAATCACCACGCGCGCGTCCAGGGGATGACCGATCTTTTTCGCCACCCGGGCCGTCTCCAGCGCTTTGGTGACTTCTTCGCGCACCATCAGGATCCGTTGCCATATATCCGCCAGGTCTGGATTGTGCCAATCCGGATTCGCTTGAGGAAACAATTCGAGATGGATGCTGGCAGCCTTTTCCTTACCCTCCGGTAAATACCGCCAGATCTCCTCGGCCGTAAAGGCCATGATGGGCGCCATGATTCGAACCAGGGCATCCAAAACGGTATACAATACGGTCTGAGCGCTGCGTCTTGCCGGGTCTGTCGGCAGGAAGGTGTAAAGCCGGTCTTTTAAAATATCAAGGTAGAATGACGACAGGTCCAGGGTGCAATAGTTGTACAGGGCATGGTAGACACCGTGGAATTCGTACGCATCGTAGGATCGACGGCACCCTTCGATCAAACGGTTAAGGGTGTGCAGGGCAAAGCGGTCAAGCTCCGGCATCTGCTCGTAAGGGACGGCATCGGTCCGCGGGTCAAAATCCAAACAATTTCCCAGAATGAACCGGCAGGTATTTCTGATTTTCCGGTAGGCATCGGTCAACTGTTTGAGAATATTCTCGGAAATACGGATATCATCCCGATAATCGGTTGCCGTTACCCACAGCCTCAAGATCTCGGCACCGTATTTTTTAATCACTTCACCGGGGGCCACCACATTGCCTACGGATTTGGACATTTTTTTCCCTTGCGCGTCCACCACGAATCCGTGGGTAAGCACGGCTTTGTAAGGTGCCCGGCCTCTCAGCCCCACTGCCGTCAACAAAGAGCTGTGAAACCACCCGCGATGCTGATCGCTCCCTTCCAGATAAAGATCGGCGGGCCAATCCAGGTAATCACGGTATTCCAGTACGGCCGCATGACTGACCCCCGAGTCGAACCAGACGTCCAGAATATCGTTTTCCTTGACAAAGGTGTCATGGCCGCACTGGGGGCAGGCCGGTTGATCGGTCAGCAGTTCTTCAACGGTTTTTTCAAACCAGACATCAGCTCCTTTTTCAACGAAGAGGGCATGGATCTTTTCCATGAGTGCTTCCGTCATATAGGGGGCATCGCATTTTTCACAATAAAATACCGTGATGGGAACCCCCCAGGCGCGCTGCCTCGACACGCACCAGTCGGGGCGGTTTTCGATCATCCCGTAAATCCGTTCCTTGCCCCAATGAGGTATCCACTGGACCTTTTCAATCTCGTTCAATGAATTTTGCCGCAGGCCGGTTTTATCCATTGAGATAAACCATTGCGGCGTGGCCCTGAAGATCACCGGCTTTTTGCAGCGCCAGCAATGGGGATAGGAATGGGACAGATTCTCTTCTTTGACCAGCCCGCCGATCTCCTTAAGCCTGGCATTGATGGTCTGATTGGCATCAAATACGAACTGGCCGCCAAAAAATTCGACATCCTCGGTAAACCGGCCCTGATCGTCCACCGGAGAATAGGCCTCGATTCCGTAAGTCACCCCGACTTCGTAATCCTCCCGCCCATGACCCGGCGCGGTGTGGACACAACCGGTCCCAGCTTCCAGGGTGACATGGTCGCCCAGGATAATGAGCGATTCCCGCTCGTAAAGCGGATGCCGGCAACGCAGCCGTTCCAGATCGGCGGCCTCGATATCAGTCAGCACCGTATAATTATCCATGCCGAAAGATCCCATGCAATCATCCACCAGATCCCGGGCCATGATAAAGACTTCCCCGGCCGGTGTTTCCACAGCAGTGTAAACAAACTGCGGGTTAAGGGCCACGGCCAGGTTGGCCGGGAGGGTCCATGGCGTGGTGGTCCAGATAATCACGAAAACCTTTTTCCCGGCCAGGGCCGGGATCCGGGCACTGATATCGTCTATAAGGGCGAACTTGACATAAATACTGGGAGTGGTCTCGTCCTGGTACTCAATCTCCGCCTCGGCCAGAGCCGTTTGACAACTGCAGCACCAGTAGATCGGTTTTTTGCTGCGG
>JAOZUU010000397.1 GCA_029938515.1 Desulfobacterales bacterium
TTTTCGAGGCAATTTTTGAACTGGAGAGGACCCAGGCCAAATTTGATCCTGCGCGTTACCGGCACCGTGCCGTCCTGGTGCTGGACGACCGGGGCCATGTGGTCGGCAAGGTGAGCCAGCTGGACATCCTGCGGTCCCTGGAGCCCAAGTATGAAGAAATGCAACAACGCCAGGGACAGTACCGCACCGGTTTTACGCGCCAGTTCATGAAATCCCTGCTGGACAATTATGACCTGTGGCAAAAACCCATGGATGACATTTGCAACAAGGCCGTGCAGCGCAAAGTCAAAGAGTTCATGTACACCCCGTTGGAAGGCGAGTTCGTCGATGAAAATGCTTCTCTGGACGAGGCCATTCACCAACTGGTAATGGGTCAGCAACAAGCGCTTATGGTGGTCCGGAAAGACGAAATCGTGGGCATACTGCGCCTAACGGATGTGTTTACCACCGTGTCCAACGCCATCAAGCAGTGCCCGATTTAAAAATATGTCCTACTAAACGCACACAGTACAACCCGTAACGGAACAGGATGTCAGCACGAATCATGCAATCAATGTTTGAGGAGGCGAAATGGTCTTGAAATCGAAGTGGTTTCAACTGGGTGTAGCCCTCGCGCTGGGAGTATTCGTCCTGCTACTGCCCCGGCCCGAAGGCACGCGCTTCAAGTTAAGCGGTGAAGGCGCACAGGTCCTGGTCCAACATGTAAATAAGGAATTCACATTGATTGTCGATAGTGCCGACAATTCCAAAAAAATCATCCTGGAAGCCAAAGATCCGGGCGGCCCCAAGGCCACGGCCGCTTTTTTAGAGGACCAGATCGCCGACCTCAACCTGGAAGGTGTCCAGGTGGACTACGTCGACGGGCTGTCCCCCAAAGCCAAGCGTTTTCTGGCCGTGCTGGCGCTGCTGATTTTTCTGTTCATGGCCGAGCCCATTCCTCTCGAGATCACGGCCATCTGCATCGGGGTACTTCTGGTGGTCATGGGCATCGTCGATGTCAAGGGCGCCTGGGCACCCTACATGCACCCGGTGGTGGTGTTTATCATGTGCTGTTTGATATTTGCCATTTCCCTGGAAAAAGCCGGGTTGACCAAACGCCTGGGGTATTTCATCATTAAAAAGGCCGGCACCAGTGTGACCCGCTTTACCTTTATCATTGCCATCGGACTGGGGATTTCATCATCTTTCATGCACGATGCGGCCGCCTGTGCCATCGGTATTGTCACCATGCTGCCGCTGATGCGCGCGGTGGGCATCGATCCCCACACTCGTACGGCCAAGTTCATGATGCTTTCCCTGCCCTTTGCCTGTTCCTGCGGCGGCATGGGATCTTTGATAGGTGGCGGCCGCTGCATGGTATCGGCGGCTTTTTTAAAAGAATTTACCGGCATCGAGATCACCTTTTTCGACTGGATCATATACTGCATGCCGGCGGCGATTATAACCGTGCCGGTGGCGGTTTTACTTGTGTACATGATCTATCGGCCGGACCCAAAATTCAAGCTGCCCGAATTCGACGAAGAATTGGGACCCTGGTCGGCAATGGAGATAAAGGCGCTGGTGATCATCGCCCTCAGTTTTCTTTTGTGGCTCACCAAGGGACTCCACGGCATCGACTACTCGGTGACCGGTATGATGGGGGTTGCCGGACTGGTGTTAAGCGGGGTATTAAAATGGGATGACATTCATGAGAACCTGGAATGGGGAACGGCCCTTTTCATTTTCGGCGGCGGTATTTCCTTGGGGCTTGCCATGGGCTATTCCGGCGCGGCCAACTATTTTGCCCATATCTTCTTTCCGCTGGTTCAGGGGGGCGGCTGGCTGCTGCTCTTTGTGGGCGTGGGTGTTTTCGGCGCCCTGGTCACCAACGCCATGGCCAACGTGGCCGCAGCAGCCCTCATCCTGCCCATCGTGATTCCCATGGCCCAGCTGGAAGGGGTAGACCCCACTGTGCTGGCGCTGTGCCTGGGCACGGCCACCTCTTTTGCCATGCTGCTGGTAATCGGTTGCCCGCCCAACGCCATCGCATACAGCTACCGCTACTTCAAGGCCTCCGATCTGACCAAGGTGGGTCTGGTGGCCACGCCGGTACTGCTGTCCATCCTGATTCTGGTAGCGGGTGTATGGTGGAAAATCCTTGGACTGGTATAAAAAAAATGCCGGCTTCAATTCAAAATATAAGGCTCTTGATCGTTGACGACGAAGATCGTTTTCGCCACATTTTAGCCAAACGATTTACCAAAAGGGGAATGCCGCCCCTTCTGGCCGCCAGTGGGCCGGAATGCCTGGCCATTCTCGAAAAGAAACCCTTTGACGTCGTCGTGTTGGATGTCAAAATGCCGGGCATGGATGGTCTCGAAGTTCTCGGCATTATTAATCAAAACTATCCCAAAACCGAGGTCATCATGTTGACCGGGCATGCCACCACGGCCGGCGGCGTGGAGGGCATCAAGGGCGGGGCTTTTGATTACCTGACCAAACCCATTGAATTTGACCATCTGTTGAAAAAAATCAAGCAGGCTTATGAGAAGATCCAAAGAGAGGAAGAAAAAGACAGGGAAGCGGAATTCAGAGAGAATATTGAAAAACAGCTGGTGATCACGGAACGACTGGCTTCGCTGGGCACGCTGGCCACGGGCGTGGCCCATGAAATCAACAATCCCCTGGCCATTATTAAGGAATCGGCCGGATGGATGCGATTGATGTTGGCGAAAGATGATCTGGTCGACATGCCCCGCAAAGAGCACTTTGAAAAAGCATTGGAAAAAATCGAAGACGGCATTGAAAGGGCCAGGCGTATCACCCATCAACTGCTTGGATTTGTAAAAAAGCACGATATTGCTTTTTCAGAAGTTAATTTATCGGAGCTGATAGCTGAAACCCTTAAGCTCATTCGTCGTCAGGCGGAAGACAAACAGGTTGAATTCGAAACGAATATTGATGAACGTGCCGACACGATCTGGAGTGACCCCTATCCAATCCGACAGGTACTCATTAATCTTTTTACCAATGCCATTTATGCCACTGATCCCGGTGGGAATATAACCATTGCCACCGAAAAAACAGATGGTTTTGTGACCTTGACGGTTAACGATACCGGCAGGGGTATCCCCAAAGAGAATTGCGATCGAATCTTTGAGCCTTTTTTTAGTACCAAGGCCGTGGGCGAAGGAACCGGCCTCGGTCTGTACGTCAGCCGGGGGATCATTGAAAAGCTGGGTGGTAAAATTGAAGTCGATAGTACGGTCGGGCAAGGGACTCGTTTCAGCGTCACCCTTCCAAGCAGTCTGGAAGTAAAAGAGCATTTGCCGGACAATAAAAGTATCTGCCACGATATCTTAGACCATATTAGAAACGCGGAGCAACCATGATTAAAATACCCACAAGAGTGCTGATTGTAGATGATGAAAAGGATTTTGTTGAAATCTTCGCCCTGAGGCTGGAGGAGGCGGGTGAACGGGTCAGTACCGCCTATAACGGCAGGGAATGCCTCAAGGTATTGTCCGAAAAAGAGATCGACGTGGTCATATTGGACATCAGGATGCCGGGCATGGACGGTATTGAAACCTTAAAAGAAATTAAAAAAGGGTATCCTTTGGTGGAAGTGAT
>JAOZUU010000398.1 GCA_029938515.1 Desulfobacterales bacterium
TTAGAATGAGAATTTTTTTAGAAAAAGTCAAGTTTGATATTTTTGTAAAGAATCGGTCCACTTGAACCTAAATCCAATATGCGGGTGTTTTTTACGATTAGACACATTCTGTAGCAGTACGAAATTATATGAAAGACTTTTTACGGTGCCATCAGTTATTGAAAGTTGCCGAAAGCGGTGTTACTAATTAGATCAATCGATGAATACGTTGACTTGAAGGATGGAACTACGAAAAACGCGAAAGACGCAAAAATGAAAGAACGAATCGTTAATCTACTCCTTTCGCGTGTTTTGCGGATTTCGTAGTTTCAAAGAATTAAAGGCCGACAAGTGGGTCCAGCGGATTGTTAATCGTTGTCGCTGATAATGGTGATATCGGGGGTGGTTTTTGATCAAAACGGTTCACGTCAAAAAAGGGTATCAGCTGCGAATCGAAGGCATTGTGGATGCTACCCTCAAATCACTGAAGACACCTGACCACGTTGCCGTCTGCCCGGCCCGGGTCCCCTTTATCAAACCCCGCTTACGGGTAAAAAAGGGGGATGATGTCCGTATCGGGACGTTACTGTTCGAGGACAAACAAGAGCCCCGGTTTCAATTTCTTTCACCGGGCGGCGGCCGTATCGACGATATCCGTTTCGGCCCCCGGCGGGTCATCGACCAAGTCGTCATCGCCCTTGCACGGGATGAAAACCAGGTTGATTTTCCCGCCCTCACGGACCGAACCCTGGCCACCATCTCCAGGTCTGATCTGGTCAATATGATCATGGCCGGCGGGATCTGGCCGTTGATCAGAGCATTGCCCTTTCGGGATATCGCCAACCCGGATACGATGCCGCCGGCCATTTTTGTCGGCCTGGATGACCTTGAACCGTTTCAGGCCGCTCCGGAAGTCTACCTGACGGATAACGAGAATTTATTCGATTTTGGCGTTCGCGTGCTGAAGCGATTATCGGATACGGTCTACGTGACGGCCGCCAAGGCCAACCGTAATGTAAAAAATTGTCTGAACGGACAGATCAATCTCGTTCATACCGGGAAATATCCGGCCGGCGATCCGGGGGTGCTGCTGTATCATTTAAAAACCACTTCCAAGGAAAACAACAGCTGGTTTATCGCCGGTCAGGATGTGCTGATGCTGGCACGATTGCTGACCACCGGCCACTACCCCACGGAGCGGGTCGTGGCCATCGGCGGCAGCGCAGCCGATGAAAAACAACACGTCCAGGCACGGCTGGGCGCATCCATCGCCGACCTGCTGGGATATCCCGTTGATCCGGCCGTTATGCGCTGTGTAAGCGGTGGCGTGTTTCGCGGTCAGGTCGTATCGCCGGATGGTTTCCTGGGGCTATATGAAACCGCCTTGACCCTGCTGCCCGAAGGGAACGAAAAGGAATTTATGGCCCTGTTCAATCCCGGTTGGAAGAAACAGACCTATTCACGCGTGTACCTGTCACACCTGAATCCGGCGGACTTAACGGTTAACTGCAACCGGCACGGGGATGAACGGGCATGTATCGCCTGTATGCATTGCGCTGACGTTTGCCCGGTGGACATTCTGCCCCAGCTGACCTACAAAGCCGTCCTGGCTGGCGAAGTGGAAGAGGCCTTGGCGCACGGCCTGCTCGATTGTGTCGAGTGCGGGTTGTGCACCTATGTTTGTCCCTCTAAGATTGAGTTGACGGATGCGCTGAAAACGGCCAAGGCGGCCTATCGTAAGGAGCGGGAGGGCGGATGAAGACGATCAAACGTTTTTTTGATGCCCAGCGGCCTCGCTTCAGCTCCGGCGGCAAGCTGGAAAAATGGTATCCGTTTTATGAGGCCATGGAGACCGTTTTCTACGCTTCGGACGAAGTCACCCGGGGGAAAGGGCCCCATATCCGGGACAGCCTGGATTTGAAGCGATATCTGGCCACCGTTCTCCTCATTCTCATGCCGCTCTTTTTTTTCGGGATTTACAACACGGGATATCAGGCCCGGCTGGCCGCCGGCATGTCACTCGATTTCTGGTCGGTGGCCTGGAGCGGGACACGATTCGTTCTGCCCATCGTTCTCGTCTGTTACGGGGTCGGCTTCGCCTGGGAAATCCTTTTTGCCGTAATCCGACGCCATCCCATCAGCGAAGGCCTGTTTTTAACGGCCATGCTGTTTCCCCTGACCCTGCCTCCCACCACCCCCCTGTGGCAGGTGGCCTTGGGGATCTCCTTCGGCATCGTGATCGGCAAGGAGATTTTCGGGGGCACCGGACGGAATTTTTTGAATCCTGCCCTGACCGGCCGGGCCTTCCTCTACTTTGCCTATCCGGCCCAGATGTCTGGCGATACGGTCTGGTTGGCCTTATCCGGGCTTAAGGAAACGGCTGTGGACGCAATCACGGCGGCCACGCCCCTGGTGGTCGCCGCGGCCACCGAAACCGCCGGGGCGGTTGAAGAAACCCTGGCCGGCGCCGGGTACACGGTATCGACCCTGTTTTTCGGCCTGTATCCGGACAGCATCGGTGCATCTTCGACCCTGTTGTGCCTGATCGGGGCCATATTGCTGATGATGATGGGGATCGCCAGCTATCGGATTATTATAGGTGACATCCTCGGTTTGATCCTGACCGGGTTTCTCCTCAACCTGCTGGCGACGGAAACCTCATCGCCATATATGACGCTGAACCCATTTTATCATCTGCTCATGGGTGGTACCGCTTTCGGCTTTGCCTTCATGACCACCGATCCGGTATCGGCGCCGGATCTGCACGCGGCCCGATGGATCTACGGGTTCGCCATCGGTGCCCTGACTGTATTGATCCGGGTATTCAACCCCGCTTTTCCCGAGGGAATCATGCTGGCGATTTTATTTATGAACGTTCTCGCAGCGCTGTTGGATCATATCGTGATTCGATTTCGGCTGAAAAAACGGGTACCGAATGTCTAACGCCGTAAAATCATTTTCCTTTGCGATTATCCTGGGCATCGTTTGCAGTTTGTTGCTGACCACCGCCTCCACGGGATTGAAGCGGTATCAGCAACGCAATATTCGCATCGATCGGCAGAAAAATATCCTTCAAGCCGCCGGATTGATCGACGAAACGCAACAATATGCTGCCGGTGACATTGAAAACCTGTTCGAACAGAACCTGCAGGCGCTTTTTGTAGATAAAACGGGCCGAATCATTTCGGAGACCGACCGAAAGCCCGAAGACCTGCCCATCTGGCTGTATACCGAGGGGGATCTCATTGAGGCCTACATCGTTCCCATCGACACCAACGGCCTGTGGGGAAAAATTCATGGATATCTGGCATTTGAGGCCGATGGTGTCACGGTCCGGGGGTTTACCGTATTTAAACATTCCGAAACGCCGGGACTGGGCGCCGAAATTGAAAAGCGCTGGTTTCAGAAAAATTTCGTGGGCAAAAAGATCATTAACCCGGCGGGTGAATTTGTATCCATCGGCATCGCCAAAGGTGCCACCGAAACAAAAATCCCGGCAGAAAAGCGGGAGAACTATGTGAACGGTATCAGCGGAGCCACCCTGACCGGGAAATTTCTCTCTGCCGGGTTGAAGGATGTTTTGCGCGATTACGAACCGGTGGCCATTAAATTTCGACGAAACCAATG
>JAOZUU010000399.1:0-1405 GCA_029938515.1 Desulfobacterales bacterium
CTGAGGTTGGAATTGTCAAAACATTCAATCCGTTCGGGTATCCGTGGCAACCGCAGACTTTTTTGCAATTCTCTCAGCACGGCCATGTCCACGGCTTGTTGTGAAGTGCGTTTTTTCAGCTCAGTCTCGGCATTTCGATTGGCCATCTTCACCAAAGTGACCTTTCGACCTCTCTGGGGCCACCGCATCCGTACTTTATGGTCGGCGATCCCGCTCAGCCAGTCCCCGATCATTGATTGACTCTCCAGAGGGACCGGCACGAGAATTTCCGGAGGTACGACTGGTATTCGCTCGTAGTGCTGGCGGACAAACGCTTCTATCATCTCGATATCGGGTACCAACGTATCATCAAAGGAATAATGGCGTGTTCCGATAAGCAACCCGCCGCGAACCGCCATGACAGTGACGATCGTCATATCCTCGCCGGTGGAAAGTCCCAGTACGTCCCGGTCGGCAAAATCCGTGGTGACGGCCACCTGCTTTTCGAGGGTTCTTTCCAGCGCGTAAATTTTATCGCGAAGCATGGCCGCTTCTTCGAATCGTTGATCACTGGCGGCACTATGCATGTGATCTTTTAAACGCTTGATCAGGCTGGGTGTACGGCCGTTCAAAAACAGCGTCACCTCCCTGATGATGCCATGATATGCGGAGTGATCCACGGTCAGACAGCAAGGGGCCAGGCAGGCATCCATCTGATAATGGAGGCAGGGACGATCCCGTGTGGAAAACTCCCGGTTTTTGCATTTTCGGAGCTTAAAAGTTTTGTCCACAAACTTTAACGTCTCACGCACGCCTCGTGCCGAAGAAAATGGCCCGAAATAGCGGACATCTTTGCGGGGTGTTTTTCGTACGATGGTCAGGTTTGGATACGGATGGGAGGTGTCCAGGCACAGGGATGGATACCGCTTGCCGTCCTTTAAATCAATGTTGTACCGGGGCCGATGGCGTTTGATCAGGTTCGCTTCAAGGATCAGGGCCTCTTTCTCGGTCCGGGTGACGATGGTCTCGAAGGCAACGATTTTTTTAACCAGCAGCGCTGTTTTCGGATCAGGGAGTGTCGGCCGGTTAAAATAGGAAGCCAGCCTTTTTTTTAGGGAAATGGCCTTGCCGACGTAGAGAATTTCTCCGTTTACATCTTTCATCAGGTAGACACCCGGGCCAAGGGGGGCGGTGCGCAGCTTCGTTCGAAGGGTGGAAAGATGGTCTTCTTGTGGGTTTTTGGATTGTTGTGACATGGGCAATTTTGGTCGGTCCATTAGCCGGTGGGCTCATTGTGGTAGTTCTAAAGATGAACGTCCAATCCGCCATACTTCCGGCGGAAACATCGAACGTCCAACATCGAATAAAAACAAAGACAAATATTAACGGCGAGTTCTATTTTTTTGCAGCCGTTTTGATGCTAGTG
>JAOZUU010000399.1:1505-3603 GCA_029938515.1 Desulfobacterales bacterium
TTCTTCCAGATCATATGTCTGTCTTTTCATCCCTTTTCCTTCAACATTCGATGTTGGACGTTCGATGTTGGATGTTCGACGTTCATTTTTTTTACTTACCCTCCTTCAAACAGCATCTTTTGCTTAACCATTTTAACCCGATCCCGAAGTACGGCCGCCCGCTCAAAATCAAGGTCCGACGCCGCCTCCCGCATCTCGTTTTCCATGTTTTCCACGATCTGCTCCAGATCGTTTCCCGCCCCGTATTCGTTAATTGTTTCGGCTATCTGGTCAACAGATGTTTCCACTGATTCGGCGTAAGCCTCATCAAAAACGGTCGTGATATCCTTCTGGATGCTTTGGGGCGTCACGTTGTGGATCCGGTTATACTCTCTCTGAATTTCACGGCGGCGGTCGGTTTCATCGAGGGCCCGTTGCATGGACGCGGTCACCCGGTCCGCATAGAGAATAACGGTTCCCCGGACATTCCGGGACGCCCGCCCGAACGTCTGGATCAATGACCGGGTGGAGCGCAAGAAACCTTCCTTGTCGGCGTCGAGAATCGCCACCAGGGTGACTTCGGGTAGATCCAACCCCTCCCTAAGTAGGTTGATCCCGATGAGCACATCGAATTCACCCAGGCGCAGGTCCCGAATAATGTCCATCCGTTCCATGGTCTTGATGTCCGAATGCAGGTATCGTACTTGCAATCCCAGATCAGTGAAATATTCGCTCAAATCCTCGGCCATGCGTTTGGTCAGCGTGGTGACCAGGACCCGTTCGTTGCGACGGATCCGGTCCTGAATTTCCGTATGAAGATCGTCCACCTGAGCCGTCGCCGGACGAACATGCACCTCCGGGTCGATCAATCCCGTGGGTCGGACGATCAATTCCACCGGCGCGCCCTGGCAATTTTCCAATTCATAATCGGCCGGGGTGGCGGATACAAATACCGTCTGATGCATCCGATCCCTGGATTCTTCAAATTTCAACGGGCGGTTATCCAGCGCCGACGGAAGCCGGAATCCGTATTCCACCAGGGTCTTTTTACGGGACCGGTCGCCCTTGTACATGGCCCTGAGCTGGGGGATGGCAATATGGCTTTCGTCGATAAACATCATAAAATCATCAGGGAAATAATCCAGCAGGGTCGGCGGTGGTTCTCCCTGGGTCCGGCCGGTGAGGTGACGGGAGTAGTTTTCAATCCCGTTACAATACCCCAGCTCCTGAATCATCTCCAGATCAAACCGGGTGCGCTCCTCGATTCGCTGTGCCTCGATGAGTTTGTTGACATCTCGAAAATAGTCAACCCGTTCCTTCAATTCATCCAGTATGGTCTCGGTGGCCCGTTTCAGGGTCCGCTTTTGGGTGACGTAATGACTGGCCGGGAAAATGGCTGTTTTTCGCAGCCGGTTTAAGACATCCCCCTTTAACGGATCGATTTCAGAGATTCCATCAATTTCATCTCCAAAAAAATCGATCCGTACGGCCCGGTTTTCCTCGTAGGCCGGGAAAATTTCCACCCGGTCACCCCTCACCCGAAACACACCCCGAAAAAAATCCACATCGTTTCTCTCGTAGTGCATGGCCACCAAGTCCTTTAACAGCTTGTCCCTGTCCAGAGTTTGCCCAATGGATAATTCCACCCGCATAGCCAGATAATCTTCCGGCGCACCCAGACCGAAAATACACGACACACTGGCTACCACCACGACATCCCGCCGGGTCAACACGCTCATAGTGGCGGCATGACGCATCTTGTCGATCATCTCGTTGATGGACGAATCCTTCTGGATATAAGTGTCCGAGGAGGGGATATAGGCTTCGGGCTGGTAGTAGTCATAATAACTGACGAAATACTGAACGGCATTGTCTGGAAACAACCCCTTGAATTCCGTGTACAACTGAGCGCCAAGCGTCTTGTTGGGTGCAAGAATCAGGGTGGGACGATTGATCCGGGCAATCACCTGTCCCATGGTATAGGTTTTACCGGACCCGGTCACGCCGAGCAGCACATTGAATCGTCTGCCGGTTTCGATGGCCTGGCTCAATTGAGCAATGGCAGCCGGTTGATCGCCGGTGGGCTTGAAAGGGGAAACAAGTTTAAAGGATGGCATTA
>JAOZUU010000400.1 GCA_029938515.1 Desulfobacterales bacterium
GCTCCGGCGAAATCAAGTACGGCGCCCAGCTGACCGTTCGGGAAAGCCAGGCAGGCATTTTTTTCTACCAGGGAAAAGCCGTGGAAGCCTTTGGGCCGGGCCGGCACACCCTGAAAACGGCCAATATCCCCATTTTAACCAAAATCATCGCCCTGCCCTGGGGAATGACCAGCCCTCTGCGGGCCGAGGTCTACATCGTTAATATGAAGGTCTTTACCAACCTGAAATGGGGGACCCGGGATCCGGTGGCTTTCAGGGATGACGAGCTGGGGCTTATCCGGCTGCGTGCGTTCGGTGTATTTAACTTTCAGGTGGTTCAACCCATACTGTTTATCAACAGCCTTGTGGGAACCCAGGGGATTTTTACGACGGAAGCCATTGAAGAATACTTAAACCGCGTGATCGTGTCCCGGTTCAATGATTATATGGGTAAAACCATCGATACCATCCTGAATCTTCCCGCCAAATACGAGGAGTTGTCCAATAATCTTTCCGACCGGCTGGCAAAAGACTTTGGTCATTTTGGGCTGTCCCTGCAAAACCTTTACATTACCTCCATCACCCCACCGCCGGAAGTCCAGTCGGCCATTGACGACCGCAGCCGTATGAACGTGTTCCAGGACCTGGATAAACTCACCCAGATGAAAGCGGCCATGGCCCTTGAAAAGGCATCGGAATCCGAGGGCGGGGCCGGCATGGGAATGGGCACCGGTTTAGGCCTGATGATGCCGGCCATGTTTGCCCAATACTTTACCAAAAAAGGGGATCCTTCCGCCACACCGGTCAAGGACGGCGAGTCGCCTGCCTGTCCGGAATGTCATCAGGAAATCTCCGCGGACGCCAGATTCTGCCCCCATTGCGGGCATCAGCTCCTGGTATTTCAACAATGCGAAAACTGCGGGAAAAACCTGGCGCCGCACGCCAAATTCTGTTCGCGCTGCGGCCATCCCGTGGAAGCAAAACCCAAGGAGAAAGCCTGTCCCAAGTGCGGAACTATAAACCTGGAGAACGCTGATTATTGCAACCAGTGCGGAGAAAAGTATTAACCTTTCGATCGAATATCATTGCCCCCAATGTGGAGCACCGGCCGAACTGACGGAAACCGACCGGATTTTTTCGTGTGATTATTGCCGGGTTAAATCCTACCTGATGCCACCGGCCTATTTTCGCTATATTCTTCCCCACAATGCCGCCAGTGACCGTGACATCCTCTATTTCCCCTACTGGCGGTTTAAAGGGATGATTTTTTCCTGTGTGACCGGCGGACGGGTCGATGATCGCTTTGTGGACACCAGTCAGCAGGCCGTGGCATCCAGACATTTCCCTTTTTCAGCGGGCTTACGGCCCCAGGTGGGTAAGCTTACGTTTGCCACGAAAAAATCCGACGGCCGGTTTATTCACCCCGATGTCGCCCACGGGGACGTGATCGATCTATTTAAAAATTCGCTGACCCGGTTTTTACCCAGGCCGATTTACCACCAATCGTATGTCGGAGACGCCATCAGCCTCCTGTACGCTCCGTTTTACGTGTCGGGCCGCCTGTACGATGCCGTCCTTAACAAGCCGATCACAAACGACATGCCCGAGGACCTGGTGGCCACCCTGGATAAATCGGAAAAAATTCAAAACGAGACCCGTTTCTTTTCAGCCATTTGTCCGGCGTGTGGTTGGAATCTGGATGGTGAAAAAGATGCCTCGGTATTGTTATGCAAAAATTGTCAGACCGCCTGGCAACCGACGAATAAAGGTTTTACGAAGTTGCCGTTTGTCTGCTTAACGGAGATGGGTCGATTAAAAACCAGCCTTCCCTTTTGGCGGATTACGGCGGACATCGACGATATTTCATTGCGCACGATCGCGGATCTTTCCCGCCTGGCCAATCTACCCGATTTGGCCAGACGCAAAGACGCCCAAATCCGATTCCATTTCTGGGTACCGGCATTCAAAGTGCGGCCAAAATTGTTTTTAACCCTTTGCCGACGGGTAACGATAGCCCAGCCCCGGGCCGAAGGCGACCACAAGTTGCCTGAAGGCACCATTATTCCGGCCAATCTTCAAGTGGAAGAGGCGTCCCAGACGTTGAAAATTATCCTGGCCGGACTGGCCAAACCATCAAAGGTTTATTTTCCAAAACTCAACCAAATCCGTATCACGCCTCGCAAGGCCCTTTTCGTATATATCCCCTTTAACGAGGATCATCACGATTTCGTCCAGCCGAAATTGAACCTTGGATTGCGCAAACGGCTGCTGACACTGGCTGGGAATTTATAAAGAATCAACCCCAGAGGGGGTGGATTCTTTATGCTCGACGAAAGTGTAAAAAAGAAATTATTTTGACATCACGATTATGGAGGCTATATGAAATCAATCAACATCCAAGTTCCTTATGGACCTCCATTGCAGCGCCAATTATCTTATCTGTGCGTTGGTCTTTCATTTCTTACAATCCGTGTAATCTGCGTAATCTGCGGACTATTTATCCACAGATTTCGCAGATTGACGCAGATTAAATACTGTGGCTCGATTTGGTGCTGCGTGATTTGGGGTCGTGATTTGGGGGTCGTGATTTGGGTGATTTGGTTTTGTGATTTGGGTTTGATTTGGTGGTTTGATTTGGGTTGGTTTGATTTGGGGTTGATTTGGGGTTTGGGGTTGATTTGGGGTCGCACCGGGTTAACTCTAAGAAAATATTATCTAAAGTGTAATATTCCGGTTGTTTTACGGCCTTAGGTTACACTTTTTGAGGGTAAAATCGGCATTTTAAGGAGTTACACTAGGGTTTCAGGTAAAACGTTCCAGTTCACTGTGTTGCCCTGTTCGCTCCAGTGGGTTCCATTCCCATACAACGCCTGCGTTTCTTTAAGTTCATGATATTCACCTGATGTATCTGCAACTTGCCTGCCACGTGCAATGCTGCCCAACTCCCGCTTGATTTTCTCCACAAATTGTCTGCTGCCCGTAGCAATACTCTGACTCCACCTGCTATCTCGAGTACCCGCCTTTTCCTTCAAAGTGACTTCAATCCATTTCCGGTATGCTTTGGTTAAATCACTATAGTTTTTGTAGTTGAGTAGAAGCAGCAAGTGGTTATAATCAATAATGCTGTACCGTTTTTTAGGTTTTTGAATCTCATTATAGCCTGACCATGGCCACTCGGATGGGTGATCTACCGCACCAGCTCGAACCATGTTTAAATCGATATAGATCATGCATTGGATCAAGTGTTGGTTATTTTCAACGGCGGTTGCATGGTATCGGTCTTCCCAAAAAGCGCCTTTTCTTTGCTTCCTTCGATTATATTCCTGGCCGGTACGCCCCGCTACCAGTTGTACGGATCTGGGAATAACATCTTTTCCGGAATCATCGAATACAATTAGATGGACGTGATTAGAGGTAACCGTATAATTCAGGACAATCAAACCGTAACGCTTTTTTGCCTCGAATAGCAGCTCAAGCCATCTCTTACGATCCTTTGAAAATTTCAACAGAAATTCTTTTTTGTGGCAACGATGGGTAAGATGCCAGATATGTCCCGGAATATAATACCGGTGTGCCCGCGCCATTTGTCGGATTTCCTTAAAAGGTGGTTTTCAAT
>JAOZUU010000401.1 GCA_029938515.1 Desulfobacterales bacterium
TAAATTACAAATAAATCCCAAATCACGATACCCAAATCTCAAATATGATTGTATTCAGTTTATCTGTCAATCTGTAATATTTGTCCCGCACCAAAAAGAGCCCTAATAGCTGGAAAGTGCAGTGAGCCTGAACTCATCAGAAGTCAGGCGTTGGTATTCTGCTGTAAGGTTAAGCGAAAGGTTACATTGCGTGTATGGGTACTGCTATCAGGCTTTCATGCGGGTAACGAAATCCACAAAACCGCTCATGTATTTGGTGAACTGTTTCATCACTCCATCATCCACTAAATTACCCTCTTTGTCGAATTTGTTCATGGCACCGCTGACCCACATAAGTTTCCCAGACCATACCTGTGTCCCTAATACGCGCAACACTGGCAGCCAAGCATATTGTGAAAAGGCAGTACCAAAGTTACCCGGCGTGGCCCCCATAAGCCCTAATAGTAACCATAATTACCTCCTTTGGACTTCATATCTTTATGGATCTCGGTTTCTGCCAGGAGCTGTCATGTACTCGATGAAATCTTCAATAATTCGGACGACTTTCAATCATCTTGTGAAAAAACAACAGCACTGTAAGGTCCAATCCCCACGTTTCCATAATAATCCATGCCGTCCTTAGAACCCACGTGCGCAGAAGTGTCGTAGCTAAAATGATTTCCAAAATCTTTACTGTACCCGTCCCAATCGCTGTTAAAACGCACTTTCCATAGCCCGTACCGGGGAAAACCAATAGTGTAACTTTGGTAGCCTCGATTGGCCATGTTCACAACCACCATGACATCGTCACCAGGACCGCCTGTCTCCCAGCGGTGAAATGCAATAATTTTATCCTTGTTGTTTACATGGTGGACGCTGACATACTGAGCACGCAGGCCGCGGGTGCTGTTGAACCAGTTTCGACGCAGGCGGATCAAATCCCGGTACATGAGAAGGATGCCGCTGTAAGTTTCTTTTTTCTGCCAATCAATCGGATCTGTATCGTGAAACCATTCGTCTTCTAAAAATTCCTGGCCCTGGAAGATCATCGGAATCCCAGGTGATGTAAACACCAGGGCAGCTCCCAGCGTGGAGCGTTTCTTGGCAAAATAGCTTCCGGGTTGCTCCGGCCAGATTTCTTCCGGAACCCGGGCCTTGCCGTTGGCCACTTCATCATGGGATTCGGTGTAAATAACGCGCTCAAACGCATTCGTGTTATACCGGCGGTAAATCGCATCCCGCACCATATACATATCGCGACGTTCATCGCCGGGCGGGATGATCGCATCCCGGATGGCATACACGAATGATCCGTCCCATTGAGCATTAAAGCCGACTCCGCCGTCGTTCATCTCCTTTGTAATCCATGAGTTGTTCCGTAAATCCTCGGCAATGCTGATTTTCCAGGGCTGCCGGCCGTGAATTTCATGATTGATCCGACGCATCATTACCCAGCCCTCGGCGATATCGTTTGCCGGATCATTGTTGTTGCCATAAACATTGCGGACAAAAGCGGTGGCATCCCAGCGCAGGCCATCGATGCGGAATTCCTCAAGCCACATCAAGGCATTGTCGCGCAGATACTGCCGCACTTCAGAACGACCATAGTCCGGCCTTGTTTCGCTCCAGGGCGTTGGAGAACGCCAATCATTGAAGAAATAGATCCCGCCCTTGCCGTTTTCCTGCCAACCGTCAAACTGCCAAAGGTCAAGGTCCTTTGGTCCCAAATGGTTGTAAACTACGTCAAAAATCACGGCGATACCAAGGCGGTGAGCGGTGTTGATCAGTTTTTTGAGGCTTTTGGGACCGCCGTAGTCACTTTCGACGGCAAAAATATTGGATGGATTATACCCCCAGGAAAAACCACCGGCAAATTCCGCCGGAGGCATAATCTGAATGGCATTGATGCCGAGCTCTCTCAAATAGGGAAGCTTTTCAATCGCCTGATTCAAATTCCCCGGAGGCCCTCCCGGTTGATCGTTGAAGGTGCCGATGTGCATTTCGTAAATGACCATTTCATTCCATGGCGGGGTTCGATAGGTCTCATCGCTCCACTCGAAGCCGGTATCAACAATGACGGTGTTACCCGCCGAGCTGGTCACATCCTTCGCATACGGATCGATGCGCCAAAGTTTATTTGTGCCGTTCAAGATAACGTACTTGTATTGATCGCATTGCCCAGCGCCCGGGACATCAGCAGACCAATAACCATTTCCTTCCGAAACAAGGGGATGGCTGGCATCTGACCAGTTATTAAAAGTTCCGGCAACAAATACGTTCGAAGCAAATGGTGCCCAAACACGAAAAGCCGTTCCACCCGGATAAGGCATGGAGCCCATGCCGGGGTGAACAGAAGGCAGGACATTTATTAACGCAGATCCTTGTTCTAAATTGACTGTTGTTGTCATGATGATCTCCTATTTTTGCAAATGGGCGTTTTCAATTGATAAGTTTTACAATCCTAATCTCCGGCTTTTTCAAAACTGAAGTTGATCACTAACTCACCGGTTATTCCCACACTATTTTTAAGATCATAGACGGCATCACCGGAATTTTATTGCGCAACGGCAATAGCCGGATCAAGATAAATATGTGCATTCATCCCCAGAAGTAAATGCCGAAAAAAGATGGGTCGGCACCTTTGATTTTTAAAAGACCAGCCGATAGAATCTCGTAAGAGGTATAGGCGAAGGCGAATGACACGGACGACTTATCGGACCATTAGGCCCATCCATATGGAAAGAAGGGCTTCGCTCAATTGGAATGTTATTTCATTTCCGGGGAAAATTCGGAAGTCCAAAAAATCCTTCATATTCTCAGTAGGTTGTAGAAATTCCGAGACATCTAACTAAGGTAACAGCTGTCAATAGTTAAGGTTGGCCGTCAAAGTCAGCCGTTTTGTCAAATAGAGTTTTTTTGGCCGGTATCACATACCCCGGAGAAAATTCGGTATGTGTTTTTAGACGCGTTAGGGCAGAATTGGGTTTAACCCACTCATCGGTAGGCAGGAGGGTGGCAATCATCCGAAAAAGAATTATCAGAGAGCAAAATCGGCAATTATACTGAATTTCTTGCTATTCCGTTTTTGTTACCTTCTCGGTTTTCGCGAAATTCCTTGAGCACTGCGTTTTTATTTGATAGAAAGATAGTTGTTTGATACGAAAAGGGATACTCTTTAGTTGAGATTGACAAGATTGACCCTCTTCATGCTGAGAGCATTAGACTAAAAGGGAGGCTGGTTTATGAAAGAAAATGAAAGGTATTATTTTGAGTTTGATTTGGATTGGGACAAACTAAAATACTTGGAGAAAAAGTACAACAGTGTAAAGCCCTTGTTGGATGAGGACTTAATCAATTTTAAAGATTTCCTAAATCGGTTACAACAAATCCGAAACTAAGTATTACGACAATTTTTCTTTCATTCCCGTCAGAATAATGACCACAGAAACTGCTTTCTACCATTGCGCATAGTTACCATCAACCGAATTCCTCTAAACAACCCACGATAGATCCGGCATGCGCCGGTGCCAATCGGTAACCTCTTGAAATGCATGACCGGCACGAAGCACAATATTTTCCTGGAAAGGCTTGGCATAAATCATAAG
>JAOZUU010000026.1 GCA_029938515.1 Desulfobacterales bacterium
ACTACCCGGGTATAGCCACCAGATATTTCACCGAACCGTCCGGGGGCTTCGTCAAACAATTTTTTTACCACCGCCCTTTCCCGTACAATCGCCAGAGCCTGACGACGGGCATGAAGATCTCCCCGTTTAGCCAGTGTCACTAGTTTGTCTCCCCAACGACGAATCTCCTTGGCTTTGGCATCGGTGGTCCGGATCTTTTCATATTTAATCAGCGATGTCACCATATTGCGAAACATGGCCTTCCGGTGACTCGACGTTCGGTTCAGTTTTAAACCGGCTTTTCGATGTCTCATTGAATCGGTTACTCCTCTTCTTCAGCAACTTCTTCCTCGGGAGGTTCAAATTCTTCCAGTTCCATCCCCAGTGACAAATCCATTTCGGCCAGAACTTCTTTTATTTCATTTAAAGACTTACGGCCAAAGTTTTTAGTTTTCAGCATTTCGCCTTCGTTTTTACTGACGAGCTGATAAATTTTGACTATATCGGCATTCTTCAGGCAATTGGCACTGCGAACCGACAGTTCCAACTCTTCCACGCTACGATAGAGATTTTCATTAAAACGCGGTTCCGGTTTTTCACCATCTTTACTGGGTTCCGGAAAAGCATGCTCATCAAAATTAATAAAGATGGCCATCTGCTCTTTCATAATCTTGGCCGCATATCCCACGGCATTTTCCGGCGAAATACTGCCATCGGTCCATACCTCAAGTGTCAAGTTGTCATAATCGGTTTTTTGCCCCACCCGGGCTTGACCCACCTTGTAAACCACACGCTTAATCGGTGAAAAAACCGCATCAATCGGGATAGTACCCACAGGCGCCTCAGGGTCCTTATTCTCTTTTGCCAGAGAGTAGCCCTTGTCAACCTTTACAGTCATCTCTATATTGAGATTGGCCTTTTCATTCAAGATAGCGATGTGCTGATCGGGATTAAGCACTTCACAACGGCCGTCATCACTGATAATATCCGCTGCCGTGATTGTTCTTTCACCCTCCGCTTCAATACGGATGGTTTGCGGCTCCGGATCGGTAACCCTCAAGCGGACTTCCTTGAGATTTAAAATAATTTCGGACACATCCTCCAGAACGCCTGGAACCGTAGCAAATTCATGCATCACATCATCAAACTTCACCGATACAATAGCGGCCCCGTACAACGATGACAGGATTATTCGTCTTAAAGAATTACCAATGGTAATGCCGAATCCCCGCTCAAGGGGTTCACAGATAAATTTGCCGTAGGATTGCTCAGCCATATCTATCTGAACCCCTTCAGGCGTAATCATCTGCTGCCAGTTTATCTGCATAAGTCTATTTGATGGCATGGTATCATCTCCGACAAAATGGATAGGCATCCTTATTAAAACTCTATTAAAAGATGCCCTATTTTAAAGCGCTTTTTAGTCTTTCTTATCTATTTCGAGTAAAGCTCCACGATCAACTGCTCTTGCATCGGCATGGTTAAATCTTCCCGAACGGGCATGGATTTGACGATCCCCTTGACCGCTTCCTTATCAAGGTCCAGCCATTGCGGGATTCCCCGTCTGACGACGGCTTCCATTGCATCGGTGATGATCTGAAGTTTCGCGCTTTTTTCGCTGGGCTGGATGACGTCACCTTCATTAATCAGATAGGACGGTATGTTCACTTTTTTTTCATTGATCCGAAAATGATTGTGTCGCACCAGATGACGCCCCTGGGTGCGCGAGTTGACAAATCCCAGGCGATAAACCACGTTATCAAGACGGCGCTCCAGCATGACCAGAAGGTTGGTACCGGTAATCCCCCTTTGCCGTTCGGCCCTTACAAAAAACAGGTGGAATTGTTTTTCGGTCAGGCCGTACATCCGTTTGATTTTTTGTTTTTCTCTTAACTGAATACCGTAATCGGACACCTTCCGGCCGCGACGCTGACCATGCTGTCCGGGAGGATATCCCCGGCGATCGAATCCGCATTTATCCGAGTAACAACGGTCACCCTTAAGAAACAGTTTTAAATTTTCCCGCCGGCACAGCCGGCATACCGAACCTGTGTAACGTGCCAAATGATCCTCCCCTGCCAATTTTTCGTTCAATCACTCAATCGGCAAACGATTAAATAGTATTATCCGTATTAAACCCTGCGACGTTTCGGTGGCCGGCATCCATTATGGGGCACCGGCGTGACATCCTTGATCAGCGTAATGGTAAATCCCGCCGCCTGGAGTGCTCGCAAGGCAGACTCCCTTCCACTGCCCGGACCCTTAACATATACTTCAACACTTTTCATGCCGTGTTCCATGGCCTCTTTGACCGCACTCTGGGCAGCCATCTGCGCTGCAAAAGGGGTGCTTTTGCGCGAACCCTTGAACCCCTGAACGCCGGCACTGGACCAGGCTATCGTATTTCCCGCTGGGTCCGTAATTGTTACGATGGTATTATTGAACGTGGATTGGATATGAACAATCCCTCTGGCGATATTTTTCTTTTCTTTTTTTTTTGAGCGGGTTTTTTTAGCCATTGATCTATCCTTTTATCATCTATTTATGTCTTTCGCGTTGCCGCTTTCTTTTTCACCGCTGTACGCCGCGGTCCTTTGCGTGTACGGGCATTGGTGCTCGTTCGCTGCCCCCTGACGGGTAGCGAACGACGATGACGCAGTCCTCGATAACAGCCTAAATCCATCAATCTTTTAATGCTCATGGAAACACTGGACCGCAACTCACCTTCAACTTTATATTCCCTATCGATAACCTTGCGTATCTCGTTAATATCCGACTCGGTCAAGTCATCGGTCTTCGTATCCAGATCAATACCAACCTTTTTAAGGATCTGTTGGGATGATATTCGTCCGATCCCATAAATATAAGTTAACCCGATTTCTACCCGTTTACGCCGGGGTAAATCTACACCTGCGATTCGTGCCAAGGTTTATCCTCCTGTTAATTCAGCCCTGCCGTTGTTTATGTCGCTTGTTTTCACATATCACCCGGACTACGCCTTTGCGTCGAACGATCTTGCACTTATCGCACATTTTTTTAACGGACGCCCTGACTTTCATTTTTTCGGCTCCTTTAAATCCTTCAACTCAAATCGAAACGATGGTTTCGATCAATCGCCTATTTCTCCCGGTAAGTAATCCGGCCCCGGGTTAAATCGTAAGGGGACAACTCCACGGAAACCTTGTCCCCCGGTAAAATTTTAATAAAATGCATCCTCATTTTACCGGAAATATGGGCCAGCACCTGGTGCTTATTCTCCAGTTCTACCTTGAACATGGCGTTGGGCAGAGTCTCCCGGACCACTCCCTCCACTTTAATCGCTTCTTCCTTCGGCATGGATTATATTTGCCCCTTTCAAATTAATCTTCTAATCTATCATACGATTTTTTGATTCAATGTCTTCTGATTTTACCGTCTTCCTTTGATTCTGGCGCTGCCCCGTTTTAAAAATCCCTCGTAATGACGTGTGAGCATATGTGACTCGATTTGAGACATGGTATCGATGGCCACGCCTACCACGATCAACAGGGCTGTCCCGCCAAAATAAAACGGAATGTTGAATCTGCTGATTAAAATAGAAGGCAACACGCAGACTGCAGATACGTACAGGGCCCCGCCTAGAGTGATTCGGGTCAACACCCGGTCGATATAATCGGCCGTGCGTTTACCGGGTCTAATACCGGGAATAAAGCCACCATTCTTTTTCATGTTATCGGCCACGTCCACCGGATTAAAGGTCACCGCAGTATAAAAATAGCAGAAAAAGAAGATAAAACCGACAAACAAAAGGTTATAAATTATTCCGCCGGGAGTGAGGCTCGAAGAAATCGCCTGTACCCAGGGAATATCAATGAAATTTGCGATGGTAGCCGGGAACATGATAATAGATGAAGCGAAGATCGGTGGAATAACGCCGGAAGTATTAATTTTTAACGGCAAATGAGTGCTCTGACCGCCGTACATTTTCCGTCCCACCATTCTTTTCGCATATTGGACCGGAATCCGCCGCTGCCCCTGTTCAACATAAATGATAAATGCCACCACGGCCAGCATGAGTACGACCAGAATCAGGACGGCGAAGATGTTCAACTCTCCGGTGGACAGCAACCGGAACGTATTCAAGATTGCGCTGGGCAAGCGGACCACGATACCTGCAAAAATAATCAGCGAAATTCCATTACCGATGCCCCGTTCAGTGATCTGCTCTCCGAGCCACATGATGAACGCCGTTCCGGCGGTGAGGGTGATAACGGTCATAATTCGAAACGACCAACCGGGTATCAACACAACCCCCATCTGTTCAAGCCCCACGCTGATCCCCAGGCCCTGAATAATACTCAAAACGACCGTACCGTACCGGGTATACTGAGTGATCTTCTTCCGTCCCTGCTCGCCTTCTTTTTTTAATTGCTCAAGATAAGGAATGACCACGGTAAGCAATTGCAGAATAATGGATGCGCTGATATACGGCATAATTCCCAGAGCAAAAACCGACAATCGTTCCAGGGCACCACCGGAAAACATATTGAACACACCGAGGATCGTTCCCCTGGCACGGGCGAAAATATCGGCCAGCGCGGCACTATCGATTCCAGGTGTCGGTATGGCAACGCCAATACGATAAATGGCCAGCAGCGCCAGGGTAAATAAAATCCGACGCTTAAGCTCAGGTACCTTGAAAATGTTCTGGAAACCGCTTCCGATCATTTAAACAACCTCGACCGTCCCACCACTTTTTTCGATTTTTACTCTGGCCATCTGACTGATACCATTAACCCGGATGGTCAACGGACGATCCAGATCTCCCTTGCCCAGGACCTTGATACCGTCTCTTTTTCCCTTGACCAAACCGGCCTTGACCAGCGCTATTTCATCTACCATTGTACCGCTGTCAAACCGGACCAAATCACCGACATTGACAATGGCGATACGTTTCTTGAAAATATTAGCAAACCCCCGCTTGGGTAATCGTCGCTGCAAAGGCATTTGGCCGCCCTCAAAACCGGGCCGTACGCCACCACCCGAGCGGCTGTTGCTCCCCTTGGTGCCCCGACCGGCTGTTTTTCCCCAACCGGATCCAAGCCCTTTTCCCAAACGCTTTCGTTTCCGGCGGGAACCGGCAGCCGGTGATAGATTATTCAGTCTCATTTCCATGCTCCTCAACCTTTACCAAATGAGAGACGGCATTGATCATCCCCCTAGTTGAAGGGGTGTCCAACAGCTCGACGGTTTTGTTAATTTTGGTCAGCCCCATCCCTTTCAGAACACGACGATGTTTTTCCGGCCTGCCAATCATACTTTTAACCAGTGTTACTTTTATTTTTTCCGACATGGAACAAATATCCTCTCGTCGTTACAGATCTCCCACGGAAATTCCACGCCGGTTCGCCACTTCCTCCCGGCTCTGCAGTTGCGACAATCCCTCCAGAGTTGCCTTGACCACATTGTGGGCATTGTGGGACCCCATGCATTTGGTCAAAATATTCTGCACACCGGTCGCCTCCAAAACCGCCCGAACCGCCCCACCGGCAATCAAGCCGGTCCCTTCAGCGGCGGGTTTCAGCAACACCCGACCGGCACCGAATTTACCGATAACCTGATAGGGAATGGTTCCTTCCGTCAAGGGGACGCTGAACATGGCTTTTTTTGCTTTTTCAACTCCCTTGCGGATGGCTTCCGGAACTTCACCGGCCTTTCCAAGCCCAAAACCGACGTTGCCCTTCCCGTCACCCACTACTACAATCGCGCTGAAACTAAACCGGCGACCGCCTTTAACCACTTTCGCCACTCGATTGATATGGACAACTTTATCAATTAACAGGTTTTCTTCTCTGTTTGGTCTATACAACCGCCTGCCTCCGTTTAATGTCCCTGTTTTTTCTTTTTAGTCCGTTGGTGATTATCTGGCTAAAATAACAATCCCGCTTCCCGGGCGCCATCGGATACGGCCTTCACCCTGCCATGGTAAAAAAAACCGTTCCTGTCAAAAACCACTTTTTGGACTCCCTGTTTTTTTGCGCGCTCACCCACTGACTTGCCTACCCGTGATGCAACGTCAATTTTACCTTTTACATCCGATTGCCCCTTGATTTTACCTTCAACACTGCCCGCTGCGGCTAAAGTCCGGCCGGTGGAATCATCCACCACCTGAGCGTAAATATGTTTTGCGCTCCGAAATACACATAAGCGAGGCCGTTCGGCTGTGCCGGTTATCTTTTTTCTAATCCGTCTTTTTCTTTTCAGCCGGGTCTGTTTTTTTAATTCAAGCGTTCCCATGATTATTTCACCTTCATCAGTTTAGCCCGAAGCAACAAGGTAATAATTTATTGCGCCGCACCGGCCTTGCCGGCCTTTCGCTGTATCCGCTCTTCGGCGTATTTAATTCCTTTTCCCTTGTACGGTTCCGGTGGCCTGAGCCGTCGGATGGCAGCAGCGGCGTGTCCCACTTTTTCCTTATCAATTCCGCTGAGCCGGATATTGTTTTTTTTATCAACCGTGGCGCTGATCCCCTCGGGCAACTTGAAATCAACCGGTTTGGAAAAACCGATATTCAAATTCAGGATATTACCGTTCAAGGTGGCCCGATAGCCGATCCCATTTATTTCCAGTACGCGTTCAAATCCTTTATTCACGCCGACAACCATATTGTTGATCAAGGAACGGGTTAAACCCTGCAAGGCCCTGTTATTTCTTGTTTCCTCACGAACGGTGACTTCAATAGCCCCCTCTTTAACCTCGACATCCACATTGGGATGAATCTTCCGCGACAAGCTCCCATTGGGCCCCTGGACTGTAATCATCCGATCAAGCCAGGTAATTTTAGTTTTATCGGGAACCGGAACTGGTTGTTTACCTACGCGCGACATTTATCGTTCTCCTTGACCCTGCCTTAGTCTTAATCTTCCTGTTATTAAAATTGGGCCACCTACCACACGTGGCACAAAAGTTCACCACCAATGTTTTCCCGACGAGCCGATTTATCGGTCATGATCCCCTTCGAGGTTGATAAAATCACAATCCCCAATCCATTCAAGACCGGTTTGATTTTATTTCCTTTCACATAAACCCGTCGGCTCGGCTTGCTGACCCTTTCCAGGCCGAAAATTGAGTGCGTCTGATCAGGGCCGTACTTTAAGTAAACCCGCAACATCCCCTGTTTGTTATCATTTACAAATTTATAATTACGAATATACCCTTCCGATTTTAGTACTTTCGCAATTTCGGTTTTCATCCGAGCTCCAGGAATGTCAACACTTTTAAAATTAGCCTTCCCCGCATTTCTAATTCGGGTCAACATGTCCGCGATTGGATCACTCATCGCCATGGTTGTCTCCGTCAATATTTACCGGTTCTTCCACCGATCGTTTATGAATTAATTAAACTGTCTGCCATATTTGCTGCATCGTTGTGAACAAAATCGGAGTCATTATCACCAACTCGACTTGGTCACGCCTGGCAGACTCCCCTGGGAAGCCAAGGTTCGAAAGCAAATTCGGCAAATACCGAATTTGCGTAGAAACGCGCGTGGCCGCCCGCAGATGGGGCAACGATTATATGCGCGGACCTTAAATTTAGGTTCCCTCTTCGCTTTCTCCCTCAGCGCTTTCTTAGCCAAATCATCTCCTTTTTAAAAGGCCTCAATCCCTATCTAGTTTCGAAACGGCATACCCAACAGCTTTAATAGCATTCTACCTTCTTCATCAGTCCCGGCCGTTGTGATGCAAGAGACATTCAATCCCTTGATCTTATCAATTTTATCATAATCAATTTCAGGAAAAATAATCTGTTCCTTGATCCCCAGCGTATAATTGCCATGCCCGTCAAAACCCTTCGGCGAAATACCTCGAAAGTCCCTGACCCGGGGCAGGGCGACATTGACCAGTTTATCGAAAAAATCGCACATCCGGCTCCGGCGAAGGGTCACCGTGCAGCCGATAGGCATTCCGGCCCGCAATTTGAACGCCGCAATGGATTTCTTGGCCCGGGTCACTACCGGTTTTTGCCCGGATATCATTTTCAATTCCTCAACGGCGGCATCGAGGACTTTAATATTTTGGATAGCCTCGCCAATCCCCATATTCAGAACAACTTTATCCAGCTTCGGAATCTCCATTACATTTTTATATTTAAAATGTTCCCTCAGCTTGGGTATCACTTCAGTTTTATAATAATTATTAAGATTCGACATGGTTATATCCCTCTATGCGTCGATAATTTCTTCGCATTTACTGCAAACCCGCACATGCTTACCATCCTCGAGACGTTTACGCTTGATACGGGTAGGCTTGATACATTTGCTGCACATAAGCATCACATTGGCCATATGGATGGAGGCTTCCGTCTCGATGATGCCTCCCTGTTTGGTTTGGGCATTCGGCCGGGTATGTTTTTTAACGATATTTACGTTCTCAATCAGCAGTCGGGATTTTTTTCGATCAACTTTCAGGATCTTGCCGATCTTACCCCGATCTTTTCCGGTTAACACCTTTACTTTATCGTCTTTTTTTAAATGGCATTTGAGCTGTTGCATAACTTCGTCTCCGATGGCGGCTGATCGTTGGTAAACTAGTTCCGCCTGCTGTTATAGGACCTCGGGCGCCAGCGAAATAATTTTCATGAATCTTTTGGCACGCAGTTCCCTGGCCACCGGGCCGAATATCCGGGTTCCGATAGGTTCACGCTGATTATTAATCAATACCGCCGAATTATCATCAAACCGGATGAGCGAACCGTCCGGTCGGCGAATCTCTTTTTTCGTACGCACCACCACGGCTTTCAATATTTCACCCTTTTTTACCTTGGCATTGGGTAAGGCTTCTTTCACCGTTACCACGATAATATCACCGATACTCGCATAGCGCCGACGAGAACCACCCAGCACCTTGATACAGTACAATTCCTTGGCACCGGAGTTGTCCGCAACCGTCAATCTTGTTTCTGACTGAATCATCGTTTCGTCCCTCGAATAACGTTTTAGACCGCTTTTTCGACAATTCTGGAAATCCGCCACCGCTTAGTGCGACTAATGGGCTTAGATTCGGTCATGAGGACCTTATCGCCGACACCACAAGAATTATTTTCATCGTGAGCGGCAAATTTCGTCCGCCTGCGGATATATTTTTTATATAATTTATGTTTAACCAGTCTTTCTACCTTGACAGTCACGGATTTGTCCATCTTGTCGCTGACAACCGTTCCCACCAATTGTCGTCTTTTCCCTCTAGCTTTCATGGTTTTATGACTTTCCTCTAAGTTCAGCTTAAGTCAGATTCCCGAATGATCGTTTTAATCCGGGCGATATCACGCTTGGTTTCCTCGATTTTTCTAGGGTTCTCAAGCTGGCCGATTTCAAGTTGAAACCTCAGGTTAAACAGCGTCTGTTTTAAATCGATCAGCTTCCCCTGCTGTTCTTCTACACTCATGTCTCTGATTTCATTGGCCTTCATACGATACTGCCCCTTTCAACAAATCTGGTTTTGAGCGGCAACTTATACGAGGCCAAGCGCAAAGCTTCCTCGGCAATCTCTCTTGAAACGCCTTCCATTTCGTAAAGAATACGGCCCGGACGTATCACGGCAACCCAGCCCTCGGGCGGCCCCTTGCCTTTGCCCATTCGGACTTCCGCCGGCTTTTTCGTTACCGATTTGTCCGGAAAGATTCGAATCCAGATTTTACCACCGCGCTTGATGCGCCGGGTCATGGCAATACGTGCCGACTCGATCTGCCTGGCACTGATATAGCCGCTTTCCAACGCCTGAAGGCCGTAATAACCAAAATTCAACCGGTTTCCCCGTCTGGCCATCCCCTTCATTCGGCCCCGTTGATGTTTCCGATATTTTACCTTCTTGGGACTTAGCATCTTTTATATCTCCTAAAAAATCGATCCGCTAGGGCCGTGATGCGGTCTTATTATCATCTTTTAAGATTTCTCCCTTGAAGATGAATACTTTAATCCCGATAGCGCCGTAGGTCGTGCGAGCCGTAGTGAATCCGTAATCTATGTCCGCCCTTAGGGTATGCAAGGGGATGCGCCCCTCTTTGTAGGCTTCCGTGCGGGCCATTTCAGCACCACCCAACCGTCCGGCGCAGATTATCTTGATACCCTGGGCGCCGAATCGCATGGCCGATGCAATCCCTCGCTTCATGGCGCGCCGAAAAGCCACTCTTTTTATAAGTTGCAGCGCCACATTTTCCGCTACCAGCTGAGCATCAATTTCAGGCTTGCGGACTTCCTGAATATCAATCGATACATCCCGTGAGATCCTCTTCTCGATATCTTTTTTTAATAGCGCGATCTCAGATCCCTTTTTCCCAATAATTATTCCGGGACGGGCGGCATGGATCTTCAATTTGATTCGTTTGGCCGAACGTTCGATTTCAACCTTGGCTATACCGGCATGCTGAAGCTTTTTTTTAAGGAACCGGCGAAGCTCGTAATCCTCTAAAATGTATTCGGCATATTTCTTGTCCGCATACCAGCGTGATTCCCAGGTTTTAACAATGCCTAACCTAAACCCGGTGGGATTTACTTTCTGGCCCAAGCTGTTCCCTCCTTTAGACCGTTTCGGCAGATAGAATAACGGTTATATGACTGCTTCTTTTTAAAATCCGCGTCCCCCGGCCTCGCGCCCGCGCCCTGAATCTTTTCATGGTCGGGCCCTGGTCGGCGGTGATATTACGGATCACCAGTTTATCAATATCAATATCATGGTTGGCCTCGGCATTGGCCACGGCGGATTGCATGACCTTCTCCACCAACCGAGCTGCTTTCTGCGGCATAAAATGCAACCGGTTGAGGCCCTCCTCAACTGGTAATTTTTTTACGGCATCAATGATTTTATGGACTTTACGCGGTGAAATTCGTTCATAACGTGCCACCGCTTTTACTTCTAATTCAGCCATTATTACCAACTCCCATAACCGTGATTATCTCACCTTTGATTTTCTATCACCAGCATGGCTAAAAAAAGTACGGGTCGGTGAAAATTCACCCAGCTTATGCCCAACCATGTCCTCGGCCACAAAAATCGGAATAAACTTTCTTCCGTTGTGAACCGCCAGGGTTAACCCCACCATCTCGGGAACAACGGTAGAACGCCGAGACCATGTTTTAATAATCTGTTTGCTTGCTGACTGTTGCGACCTCAACACCTTATTCATCAACTTCGGTTCGATATAAGGTCCCTTTTTTACCGATCGTGGCATAACATCTCCTGCGATTTTTTTTACTTGGTGCGCCGCTTCACGATATAACGATCACTGCGCTTGTTTTTACGGGTGCGATATCCCTTGCTGGGGACGCCCCAGGGAGAACACGGATGCCGTCCACCCGAAGATCGCCCTTCGCCGCCACCCATGGGATGATCCACCGGATTCATCGCCACGCCTCGAACCTTGGGTCTTTTTCCCAGCCATCGCTTGCGGCCGGCTTTTCCAAGAGACAGGTTTTCATGCATCACATTTCCCAGTTGCCCGATCGTGGCCCGGCAGTTCCCAAGGACCATACGGACTTCCCCCGAGGGAAGTTTGATCAGGACATACTTGCCTTCCTTGGCCATTAACTGGGCATAGGTACCGGCACTACGCACAATCTGTCCGCCTTTTCCCATGCGAAGTTCAATATTATGGATATGCGTGCCAAGCGGAATCCGACTCAAGGGCAACGCGTTTCCGGGTTGAATATCCGCCTCCGGTCCGCTCATTACCGTATCCCCAACCTCCAGTTTTGAAGGTGCCAGAATATACCGTTTTTCGCCATCCACGTAATGAAGCAATGCAATCCTGGCGGAACGATTTGGATCGTATTCGATCCCGGCTACTTTAGCGGGGATTTCAACTTTATCACGCTTGAAATCAATCACCCGGTAATGGCGTTTATGCCCGCCACCCCGATGCCGGGCGGTAATGCGCCCCTTGTTATTCCGCCCGCCCTTTGACCGAATCGGTTTCAGCAACCCTTTTTCCGGCGGTTTATCGGTAATCTCCTCAAACGTATGATACGTCTGAAACCTGCGTCCCGGCGACGTCGGTTTTACCTTTTTAATTGCCATGATCCGCCCCTGCAATTATTCTATTTTCCATATTTTCCGGTAATATCATCTGCTGTCTAGGCCCCTTCAAAGAATTCTATCCGTTCACCCGGCATCAGTGTGACCACCGCCTTTTTCCAATTGCGGCGTCTGCCCAGGATCCGTCCTCTACGTTTTTGCTTCCCGCGTATCTGCATGGTTCGAACGGTGGCGACCCGGACGTTAAAAACGTCTTCAATGGCCCGTTTGATCTCGATCCGATTGGCCTTGGGAGCCACTTCAAAGGAGACCTGATTGAATTCATCTTTTTGGATGGTCGTTTTTTCGGTTATTAGCGGCCGTCTGATAATATCATGTGCAATCATGCCGCCAGTCTCCTTTCAATTCCCTCCAGGGAAGATGTCAACAGGATTAAATGTTTGTATTTGAGGATATCATATACATTTAACCCGGCGACCTTCAGCACCTTGATTCCCTGAATATTTCGTGATGAGAGGTCGAGATTGATATCTACCCGATCCACCACAATCAATGCATTTTCAGTATCAAGGGTTTTCATGGTCCTGGCAAAATCATCGGTTTTTACCCTTTCCAGTCCAAATCCCTCCAATACCACAAGTTCATTCTCTGAAAGTTTGCTGCTCAGGGCCATTTTCAACCCTAACTTCCGAACCTTTTTAGGGACTCTATGGCCCCAGTTTTTTGGGTGCGGACCGAACACGACACCCCCGCCTCTGAGCAA
>JAOZUU010000027.1:0-9333 GCA_029938515.1 Desulfobacterales bacterium
GGCATACCTCGATACGTTCCATTACCACCGGGATCCGGAGAGATGGGGTGAGCTTGAGAAAGATATGCTTGACCTTAAAGCGTTTCAATCGATGGCGGCAAAATTTCCGAAGCGAACCGTCAAACGGATCAGAATCGGAAATTAGCTCCTAACACTATCATCAGTTTGACCATCCTCTGATTCGGTAATAATCGCGTACCATTGAATCCATTTCCTCTTCGGTAATCACGGCACCGGTATCTTCAAGCTTGCGATAAAGGGCAACGGGTAGTTTGTCGTCTTTGACCGTCAAACCTTCCCTGAGGTTGAAGTTTCGCGTAAGGTTAAGAACATTGGTGGCGATTTGTTGAAGGACGGTTTTATCGGCGTCAATACCGCAGGTATTGTGAATTATTTCACCCAATCCATCCCAGGTGTAGAAATCCCGGTAAAAGCGGCATAAAATGAGGGTATCAAATAGCGTCAGGCGGTCTTCAAAGTCGACGAACAGTTCCGCCTTGCCATCGATCTGTTCCGGATCAATCATGCCGGACAGCTCCGGTTTGTAGAAAGTGGCCCTCAAGTGGCAGGCACCCCGATCTGATGTGGCATAGGCCAGTCCCATTCCCTTTAATGCTCTGGGATCGTAACCCGGTGGTTCGAGGCCTTTTACGTGTACCGCAATATCTTCCAGGTTCCATTCCCTGGCAGTCGCCCTGATCCCCTGGGCCAGCAGGTCGCCGATATCCCGGCGATAAGCGATCTTTTCAAGTAGCTCCGCGACCGCATCAACATCGCCGTACCGGATGGGGTAGTCAACTTTTTCCCGCTGAACGGCCTCCATGGTAAAGGCGCAAAGATTCCCGGCGGTGATCGTATCCAGACCCAGTCGATCGCAAACATCGTTCAAATAGGCGATTTCCTCGATGCTGTCGATCATGCAAAGGCCGCCGAAGGCATAAATCGTTTCATACTCGGGTCCCTCCACCTTTAAACCGGCATGACGTCCCCGCTGAACCGTGGACAGGCGACCGCAGGCCATGAAGCATTTCAGGCAGGCGTGGGGGGTTACCTGGCAGCGCTGATGTAATGCATCCGAATTGATCTGTTCCCAGTGGTCGCAAACACCTTCTTTCCAGTAACGGGTCGGGAAGCCTTTGGCGTCATTGAGGAGTTTGACCATCATGGGTGTGCCCATCGTTTTATAAGCATTGACGGCGGGATTTTCTTTGGCCTCCCGGGCCATTTTTTTAAAAAGTGTTTTGAGCCTGTCCGGATGATATAAAGAGCGCTGACGGTTTCCCTGGAACATAATTCCTTTAAGATTCTTTGATCCCATGACGGTACCGACGCCGGTCCGTCCGGCTGAGCGCCAATAGTCATTTTCGATGACCGCAAAGCGGACCAGATTTTCAGCTGCCGGCCCGATGACAACGGCACCGGGACGATTTAAATCTTTTTCCGGACTTGAAAAGCGCTTAAGTACGATGTCTTCGGTTGTGTAGGTGTCTTTGCCCCAGATGTCGCCCGCTTCATGGAACTCAACTCTGTCCGGAAAAACAGCCAGCACACTGGGACTGGTCGCCTTGCCGTGAATAACGATTGCGTCAAAGCCGCAGCTGTCAATGGCTTCCGGCGCTTTGCCACCGGCATAGGACTCGGCATAAAAACCCGTTTGAGGTGATTTGGTGAAGACACCATAGCGACAAGATCCCCAGATGTTATTCCCGGAAACAGGGCCGGTGGCGAACACCAGACGGTTATCCGGCTGCAGAGGATCTATGCCTTCAGGGTTTTCCTGGTGGAGTAAATAGGTTCCCAACCCTTTCCCGCCGAGATACGTTTTATATATTTCACTGGAAACGGTATCCACGCGATAGGAATTGTCGTTCAGATTGATTTTTAAAATTCTGCCGTAAAAACCATGCATCGTGTTTCTCCTTCTTTATGAGTTTTTCAACAAATACCATAAACGCTATCACGTTGCCAGCCCCGTACTGTATTGACATCCTCTGATAAACCCATTATTTTGCTTGGACATAAATTCACCGCCATTCGTTACGCTCATTCGAGTCACCGGGCATGCAGAGACTTACATTTTTTTTGGTTTTCCCCTGAAACGCCGGGTTCTGGCAGCTTTCAATTCCTATGTGCGCCAAGCGCTGATATGTCTGCTATTACGAAGAGCACACCCTTTTAATCCCTAATATTGAATGTTTTCTCTTGACTAACCAAAAAAAAATCTATAACCAATTAAAAATCATGGATCTTTGCTTGGTATTTATCTTAAACTTTGAAAGGAGGCGCGATGACGAAAGCGGAATTGGTTGAAAAAATGGCTAAGGATGCGGGGATTTCAAAGGTTGCAGCCGGGAAGGCGCTCAAGTCTTTTATGGATGGTATTGCCGAGGGATTAAAAAAACGAAATAGCCGGGTGACTTTAGTCGGGTTTGGTACTTTCAAGAAAGTTTATCGGAAAACCCGCATGGGGCGTAATCCTCAGACAGGTGAGAAGATAAAAATCAAAGGTAGAAATGCGGTTACGTTTAAAGCCGGGAAAAATTTAGTATAAACATTTTGCGGATTGTATTTTTAAAAGCAGGGTGAATCCAGATACAGGATCACCCTGCTTTTGCATTAATCGTATGAGCCAATATTTACTGAATCAGTTTTAAGCATTCCCTGATTTTTTCCTATGAGCAACGAGCAGCCTCGGACAGATGGCGTTTTTTATCATGACCTGACCGTCCCTGAGAATACCATTGACCAAAACGGCCATGTCAATAATGTTGTCTACGTTCAGTGGATGCAGGATGTGGCCATTCTTCATTCCGATGCGACCGGCGGTACTGCCGCAGTGACTGCTGTCGGTGGTGCCTGGGTGGTGCGTTCCCATAAAATTGAATATCTGGCGCCCGCTTTTGCGGGCGATCGGGTACAGATCGCGACCTGGGTGGTCGGTTTTCATCGTGTGAGATCACTTCGTCGATATAGGTTTGTAAATGTAGTGACCCGAAAAATTATTGCGAAGGGTGAAACTGATTGGGTATTTGTTGACAACAAGAGTGGCCGTCTTCGTACGATTCCCCCTATTGTGATGAAAACTTTTCTTCTTGTATCGGATAAATGGGAATCGTGACGGATTTTTTTAAATGTTGCGGCAATCTTTTCAATGGTTAGCAGTAATGTCCGATAATCATTGGCCACATCTGCACCGGCAACTGTTTCAGCCGGATGGGGACTGATACCGTCTTTGCACCGTACGAAGATCATGACGATGGCTTCCAATCTTTCACGAATCCTCCGACAGGCAATCTTTCATTGGGCATCGGAAGGAGAGCGCAGATCGATGGTAAATGGCACCTGGCCTGGGATCATATTTAATAAATCCGCGGCAACCCGACTGCCGATGAACGAGATAGGAAACCGTGCGTCTTCTTCGGCCGCGAAGCCATAGGCTTCCAAGGCAAATAGGAAAAATCGGGTTTATCACGGAGAGCCCCTGGTAGGAGAGAGAAAGAATTTCCATACCTGATCGAACATTGCCAGGGATGCTTTATAAGCGGCTTCGGGGTCATGTCTTTGTATGGATTTAAGTATAGCCGAGTGATAAGGGAGTGACGCCTGCTGGGTACTGATATCCCGGAGGTCCGCTTTGCGAGCCGCCTGTACCGCCTGGCGCATGGTATGCCCGATCTGTGCCAGCACCTCATTATGGCAGGCATCCAATATGGATGTATGAAACGCCATATCCACTTCAAGATACTTGTCGTATGTGTATCCGGATGAATCTTTCAGGGTTGCTCCCATTTTATCATACCAGGACCGAATGACCGTTATTTCCTCATTCGTTGCTCGTTCAGCAGTATAACGACATGCTTCTGATTCGATAATTCGTCTGACTTCGGTAATCTTTTTCAGGAAGGCTCGTTTATCGCCGGATTTCAAGGTCCAAAGCAGGATGTCCGAATCAAACAGGTTCCATTCCTGGCGAGGCTGAATAAGCGTGCCGATTTTGGGCCGGGTACAAATCAACCCTTTTTGGGTAAGTACTTTGGTCGCTTCCCGCAGTACGCCACGACTCACGCCGTAGGTTTTACAAAGGGTATCTTCGTTGGGCAGGGTATCGCCGGGATTAAAATCGCCGGTGACGATTTTGTGGCCGATTTCCTCCACCAGGTATTCGTAAAGTTTGCGATGAAAAGAAGCGGATGCCATTTTTTAACCCAATCAATATATGATATGATTATAAAGTATCCTTTCGCTTCATTCGGGTCAAGTGATGATAGGAGATAAATAGAGATTGGGTATGGTAAAATTTTCCTTGACATGGAATAAATATTTAATTACCATCTATTCATATAATCATATTATGAATAGGGGCAAGTCGATTAAATTGAATGGGATGGATCTTTATGGATGCTTATCAGGCTATCGAACTGGAACAAACTTACGGAGCTCACAACTATCAGCCCATGGACGTTGTATTGTGTCGGGGTGAGGGCGTTTGGGTATGGGATGTGGCGGGGAATAAATATCTGGATTGTTTATCGGCCTATTCAGCGGTCAACCAGGGGCACTGCCATCCCCGCATCATGCAAGCCATGATTGAACAGTCCCGAACGCTGACATTGACATCCAGGGCTTTTCGAAATGATCAGTTGGGCCTTTTTTACCGGGACCTTTGCCGGTTAACCAATTCCCATAAGGTACTGCCCATGAATAGCGGAGCGGAAGCCGTGGAAACCGCCATCAAGGCGGTACGCAAGTGGGGATATGTTGAAAAAGGCGTTCCCGAAGATGAGGCGGAAATCATTGTTTGCGGAAACAATTTTCACGGGCGAACCATCACCATTGTGGGATTTAGTACCAATGAAAATTCACGCAAGGGCTTTGGGCCGTTTACACCCGGGTTTAAAATCATCCCTTTTGGAGATGTGGCGGCTTTGGAACAGGTCCTGACGCCGAACACCGTTGGTTTCCTGGTTGAACCGATTCAGGGTGAGGCCGGCGTGATTATCCCTCCAGATGGATATTTAAAAGCAGTACGAAACATTTGCCAGGAAAATAAAATTGTATTGATTCTGGACGAAATCCAAACGGGTCTGGGGCGCACTGGAAAGCTGCTGGCCGAAGCACACGAAGAGATTGAGGCGGACCTGACCCTCATCGGAAAGGCTTTGTCCGGCGGTTTTTATCCGGTGTCGGCCGTTTTATCCAATCAAGCGGTCCTGGGGGTTCTGCAGCCTGGTGATCATGGGAGCACCTTTGGTGGAAATCCGCTGGCCTGTGCGGTAAGTCGAATGGCCTTGAAAGTGCTGGTTGAAGAGGGGATGATCGAAAATGCCGCTGATATGGGGGCCTATTTTTTAGACGGTTTAAAACAGGTTAAAAGCCAAAAAATTAAAGAAGTGCGTGGCAAGGGACTGATGATCGGTGTGGAACTGGATACAAAAGCGGGTGGCGCCAGGTCCTATTGCGAAGAACTAATGACCCGGGGCCTGCTCTGCAAGGAAACGCATGACCATATCATCCGGTTTGCCCCTCCTCTGGTGATTGATCGCGAAACCATTGACTGGGCTCTAGAGCAGATTGAAGCAGTTTTGAAATAGACATTTAGAGCAGTTGTTGTCAGGATAACGTTCCAATTATGGTTTCAAATAAGAAAAATATTGTATAGCGGTTGTCATCATTCACAATCAATTTGAGTCGTTAAGCAATAGTCTTTCGTAAGGTATATTAAAACATCGGAACAGATTTATGACAACCGGTATAATTGAAAGGATGCGTCATGGTTGAAAAAGTTATTATTATGGGTGCCGCTGGGCGGGATTTTCACAACTTTAATGTTTATTTCCGGGACAACAAGCGCTACCAAGTGGTGGCCTTTACCGCCACCCAGATTCCGGATATTGAAGGACGGGTATATCCTCCGGAACTGGCCGGTGAATTGTATCCGGACGGCGTGCCGATCCACACCGACGAGCATCTGGCCGAAATGATCCGGAAGGACCGCGTCGATCTGGTGGCATTTTCGTATTCCGATGTCACCCACAATGAAGTCATGCACAAGGCGTCCATCGTTACGGCCGCCGGAGCGGACTTCATGATCATCGGTGCGCCCTATACCATGCTTAAGTCAGAGAAGAAAATCGTTTCCGTTTGCGCGGTTCGAACGGGATGCGGCAAGTCCCAGACCAGCCGCGAAGTGGTCCGGATCCTTAAAAAAATGGGGAAGAAGGTAGTTTCCGTTCGTCATCCCATGCCCTACGGCGATCTGACTCGGCAGATCGTACAGCGCTTTTCCACTTACGATGATTTCGAAAAGTATAACTGCACCATCGAGGAAAGAGAGGAATACGAACCGGTAATCGACATGGGGGCCGTGATTTACGCAGGCATCGACTACGAAAAAATACTGCGGGAGGCCGAGAAAGAGGCCGAAATTATCGTTTGGGATGGTGGTAACAACGATACCCCTTTTTACCAGCCGGATGTTCATATCGTGGTATTCGATCCACATCGGGCCGGTCACGAGACCACCTATCATCCCGGTGAAACCAACATGCTCCTGGCCGACATTGCCCTGATCAATAAAGTTGACAGCGCCCTGGCCGAGAATGTGGAGAAGGTTAAAGATACGATCAGGCGACATAATCCCGGTGCGTCTATTGTTTTGGCCGAATCGGCGGTGATTGCCGAAGATCCGGACCGCATAAAGGGAAAACGGGTTCTGGTGGTTGAAGATGGCCCCACGCTGACCCATGGAGAGATGAAATATGGGGCCGGCGTCATCGCCGCCAAACGATTCGGCGCCGCCGAACTGGTGGATCCCCGGCCATATCTGGTGGGAACGTTGCGGGGGACCTTTGATAAATATCCCGATATCGGAACCGTGCTACCCGCCATGGGCTATAGTTCACAGCAGATCCGTGATATGGAAGACACGATCAATCGTACCGAGTGTGATCTGGTACTTGCCGCAACACCCATTGATCTTTCCCAGCTGATCAATATCGAAAAACCGCTCCAGCGTATCCGCTACGAATACCGTGACCACGGCCGGCCCTTGCTTGAAGAGGTCCTTCTCGAGAAACTTGGAGAGTGAGGTTTCCATGAGCAAAGTCGCAATTGATAAACCGATTCTATTAATAGCTTTGGGCGGCAACGCCCTGATTAAAAAAGGCCAGCAGGGCACCATTGAGGAGCAGTTCGAAAACCTGAGCCTGCCTGTAAAACAGATTGCCCGGCTGTCAACAGATTACCGGATCATCATCACCCATGGCAACGGTCCGCAAGTGGGCAATTTATTGCTGCAGCAGGAGTGCTGTCAGGACATGCCCAAACTGCCGCTGGAAATTCTGGTGGCCCAGACCGAGGGGCAGATCGGTTATATGATCGAATCGAGTCTGGACGAAGCATTGATGGAAATCGGTATCCCATATAGACCGTTGGTCAGCCTGATTACCTATGTGGTTGTCGATAAAGATGATCCAGCCTTTAAAAACCCCACGAAACCAATTGGTCCGGTTTACCCCGAAAATGTCGTCCAATCTCTCCCTTATTATACTGTGAAAACGGCCAAAGGGTATCGGCGCGTGGTGGCATCGCCCCACCCGGTCACCATCATCGAAAAACGTGAAATCAAAACATTGATCGATATGGATTTTATTATCATCTGCTGTGGCGGGGGCGGAATTCCCGTAACTCGAAAGGGCAGAAGTTTCAACGGCGTGGATGCTGTAGTCGACAAGGATCTGGCCAGTGCTAAGCTGGCCCGGGAAGTTGGCGTGGATATTTTTTTAATTGCCACCGATGAAACAGGAGTTTATTTAAATTACGGGACCGAAAATAAAAAATTGCTTGATTCGATCACGACCGAAGAAGCCATCCATTACCACGAGGCCGGTCAATTTCCCAAAGGGACCATGGGGCCGAAGGTGGAAGCGGCGGTAAGATTTGTCCAGCATACCGGCAAAAGGGCTGTGATCACTGCTATTGACCGGATTGAAAAAGCAGTTGTAAACAAGGCTGGAACTGAAATTATCCCCGGTTGATTTCATATAAAAGTCCAAAAATTTCAGCCACAGACCCACACAGACGAGCACAGACAAACAAGAGTAAAGATCTGGGTCCAGAGGGATCGGCTTTGGCCATCACTATAGGGGATTTGTTTTGTTGGGCTGGATAATCGAAATCGGTACCGCTATCGAAACAACATGACGCTTGGACACGAAAAGTTGAATTGGATCGCATTATCTTTGCCCCCCCGAAGGCGGGATCTTAGACTGGCCCAAAGGACCAGGTCTTTCAGGACAAAATAAAAAAATTCAGTCTGTGTGGGTCTGTGGCCAATTGAAATGTTTTGAATAACTTTGACACGATTTTGAATTCGTGACGGAAAATAACTTCGATGCGATCGATATATACTTTAAAAAATACTATTATGACATATTCGTGGGGGTCATCCATGGCCATTGCAGCGCTTCTCGGCGACCCGACTCCGTCTGATACCCCCCAGGCAGAATTGTGGATGGGCGCCCATCCCAAGGCGCCGTCCATGATCGAAGTCGATGAAAAATGGATATCCCTGATCGATTATATTAATCGGAACCCCGTTGAGATGCTTGGCGAAACAACGGTCAATCGATTCGGAAATCGATTGCCATATCTGTTCAAGGTGCTTGCCGCGGCCCAGCCCCTTTCCATCCAGGCCCACCCGGACAAGGCCCAGGCCGAAACAGGTTTTGCCAGAGAAAATTCTCTCAACATTCTAATTGACGCACCCCATCGCAATTATCGGGATGACAATCATAAACCCGAGTGCATCTGTGCCCTGACGCCATTTTGGGCCTTAAACGGGTTCCGGCAAATGTCGGAAATAGCTTCCATGTTTCGACGGGCCTGTCCGCGAACATTGTCCCCGGAAATCGATCGGTTGAACAAAGGGGCGAATGGTACCGGGCTGAAACGGATTTTCAACATGTTGTTGACCTTGCCGAAGGAACGTAAGTTCGCGGTACTGAATGAGGCCCTTTCATTTGCGAAATCGCACGTGGAAGAGGATTCGATCTGGAAGTGGGTTGTAAAACTGAAATATTACTATCCGGATGATATCGGGGTTTTGTCGCCGATTTTCCTGAATCTGGTTTGCCTGCCTCCCGGCCAGGCCATGTATCTGCCCGCTGGCCGGCTGCATGCTTATCTTGAAGGGACCGGTCTTGAGTTGATGGCCAATTCGGACAATGTGCTCCGGGGCGGGTTGACCCCCAAGCATGTGGATGTGGCCGAATTGCACACGGTTCTTCGCTTTGAACCGATATCGATCGATCCGATTTTACCCCGGCGAATCAG
>JAOZUU010000027.1:9433-12691 GCA_029938515.1 Desulfobacterales bacterium
ATGGCTTCAATACTTTCAGGCAGGTACTTTTATTTTTATTATTTTCGGGATCCCGTCTGCCTGGGGTGTGCGTAGCCGATGTAAGTCATTTTAAAAGGTATTAACGCCGCGGGCAGACAAAAGTGCCCGCGGCTTTTTTATTTGGGCCGCGGGCGGAAACGCTCCGGCCTTTTGCCTTTAAAAAGGAGGCGAATTATGACACTATTGGGAAAACGGATCCGCATGGAACGGATCGTCAACCGAAACACAGGCAATACGGTGATCGTCCCCATGGATCACGGCATCTCCGTGGGACCGATTCCAGGGCTGATCGATTTAAAGGATGCCATCGGCCGGGTCGTGGCCGGCGGTGCCAATGCCGTGGTGGAACACAAAGGAATGGTGGCCGAGGGACATCGGGGCAGCGGGCGCGATGTGGGACTGATCGTTCACTTATCGGCGTCTACGGGCCTGTCGACCCAGCCCAATGCCAAGACCTTGGTCTGCACGGTAGAGGAGGCTATCAAGCTGGGTGCCGATGCCGTATCGATTCATGTCAATCTTGGCAACGGTCAGGAGAAAGAGATGCTCCACGATTTCGGGCATGTGAGCAACGAAGCCCGCCGGTGGGGGCTGCCGCTTTTGGCAATGATCTATCCCAGGGGTGAGAATATTAAAGATGAATACGATGTCAACGTCATCAAGCACGCCGCCCGGGTAGGCGCCGAATTGGGCGCCGATCTGGTCAAGGTATCGTATACCGGATCTTCAACCAGTTTTGGTGAAGTGGTTGATGGGTGTCCCGTACCGGTTGTTATCGCCGGAGGCCCCAAAATGGATTCAGACAAGGATATCCTGGAAATGGTAAAAGGCGCCATCGATGCCGGCGGGGCTGGCGTGTCCATCGGAAGGAATGTATTCCAGCACGATGATCCGACCAAAATGGTTAAAGCCATCTCGGCCATTGTAAATGGCGGCAACGACGTGGATACGGCGTTGAAGTTTCTCGAATAGCTGGAAAGGTCGTTGACCTGTTAGCCGGGTATATGGTCGACGGCCTGGTGGCCCTGATTATTTTTATGTGCCTCCTAACCAGCAAACTTTCTAATGGAAAGGCTATTTTATGCGACAGATCTGGGTAAAAGTTGATCCATGGGATAAAGAAATGGTTACCACAGCCATAGAGGGTGGGGCCGACGGCATTCTGGTACCCGAAGGTTTTCCGGAGAAAGTGAAAGCCCTGGGAAGAATCCAGACCATTGCCGAGGATGGAGACTGGAAGATCGGCGAGGATGTCGTTTACTTTACCGTTCAAAGTTCCGATGACGAGCCGGAAATTGTTCAGCTCAGCCAGCGCAAAAAGGTCATTCTTCAAACCACGGACTGGAGCATCATTCCCCTGGAGAATCTAATCGCTCAAGGTGCCGATGTCATTATGAAGGTAAGCAGCCTTGAAGAAGCCCAGGCGGCATTCGGCATTCTCGAAAAAGGAGTTCAACACATCCTTTTTGATACAAACGACGTCCTGTTACTTAAAGAGGCCCTGAGCGCCTTAAAAGAAATAGAAGAAGAGACGCCCGTGGCGACGGCGAAAATTCTATCCGTTAAACCGACGGGAATGGGTGACCGGGTTTGCATAGATACATGCACCAACATGTCGACTGGTGAGGGCATGCTGATCGGCAACAGCAGCAGTGCCCTGTTTTTGATCCATTCCGAGAGCATTGCCAATCCGTACGTGGCGCCTCGACCTTTTCGGGTCAATGCGGGTCCGGTACATGCTTACACGCGGGTACCCGGGGATAAAACCCGGTATCTGTCCGAACTGAATGCCGGTGATCATGTCCTGATTGTCGACTATACCGGACGCACCACCGTGGGAACTATCGGCCGATTGAAAATCGAAAAACGGCCATTGATGCTGGTAACGGCCGAAATTGGGAATCAAACGGTGACGACCATTGTCCAGAATGCCGAAACCATTCGATTGACCCGTCCCGATGGCACCGCCGTTTCCGTAGTTAACCTGGCCGAAGGAGATGAGGTTGTGGTCGCAGTGGAAGATGCCGGGCGACACTTCGGTCATAAGATCGAGGAAACTATCACGGAGAAATAACTACCGATGCCTGCCGGCGGCTCAGATTCGAACTTCCTCAAGAGTGACATTACATCGTCCAACCGTGTTAAACTCAGCCGGCCTATCGATGTAAAAACTGCATTATTTGCGGTTATCGGGGACCCGGTGGCCCACAGTTTGAGTCCGGTGATGCACAATACGTCCTTTGCTCACTCCAGCTACAACGGCGTTTATGTTGCGTTGCGTGTGACCGATCCTGCGGGTGCCGTGGCGGGAATCAGGGCGCTGGGTTTGGCTGGCGCCAGCGTTACAATTCCCCATAAAAATGCTGTGGTCGATTATTTGGATCGATTGGATCCGGCAGCAGAGGCCATCGGAGCGGTCAATACCATCGTTAACCAAGATGGGATATTAATTGGATATAACACCGATGGATCCGGCGCGGTGCGCGCGTTGACCGAGAAAACATCGCTAAAACGTAAATGCGTAACTGTAATCGGCGCCGGCGGTGCAGCACATGCCATTGGATATGCTGTAGCCGAACAAGGTGCACAGGTCACGATTGCCAATCGAAGTGCCGTGCGTGGGAAGTCGTTGGCCGGGGATCTGGGAGCCAATTTTATGCTGCTTAAGGAATTCACCGGTGATTCATGTGATGTGCTGATTAATACCACCCCGGCCGGCATGTATCCCGATACTGATGTCACGCCCATCGACGAAGCGGTTTTACGACCTGATATGGTTGTAATGGATGCCGTCTACAATCCACTCGTCACGCGATTACTCCGAGCTGCCGGTCGAACCGGTTGCATAACTGTAAGTGGGGCGGACATGTTTGTTTACCAGGGTGCGGCCCAGTTTGAATTGTGGACGGGAAGGCCGGCACCAGTGAATGTGATGCGGATGGCCGTATTATCGGCGCTATAAATCCGCGTGGTCAATTGTAGGGGCGATCCCGCCGCGGGCGGAGTCGCCCCTATCGATTAATTCCGCCAAAATCCAGTGAGACAGGCAGAAAAAGCCATAAAAAAACAGAAGGACAAGTATACGCATCGATGATCGAAATCAAGCCAGGTCCTATCCGCAATTGCCGGGTAACAATTCCCGGTTCCAAAAGCTATACCCATCGAGTGCTTGTGGCAGCAGCATTGGCCAACGGAGAAAGCTCGATTTTAAACGGCCTGGAAAGCGAGGATACGCGG
>JAOZUU010000402.1 GCA_029938515.1 Desulfobacterales bacterium
TCACTGCGGGTATTCACTGGGACAATCTATCGGAAGCAGGGATTCGTCAGGTAGTCGAAAACAGCCGCAAGCTGATAGCTCTCATTTTGGAAAAAACAAAACCATTTTAATATAGGCTTTCAGATAATGTTTTTGGCAAGGCCAGAGGGAGCCTCCCTGAGTAAGTCGTACAAGTTCGTACGTCGTCGAAGGGAGGCGACCGATAACGCAGTCCAAAATCTTTATCTGGAAGCCTATTGGAGGGGAATCCCATGCCCAAACGAATCATCATCGCCATCGCCGGTGCCAGCGGAGTCACCTATGGCGTCCGTATGCTGGAAGTATTACGAGGCACCGATTATGAAACCCATCTGATCATCTCCGAAGCCGGCAAACTCAATATCAAGATCGAGACCCATTATTCGCCGGATGAAGTGGCCGCCCTGGCTGACGTTACCTATGCCCACAAGGACGTCGCCGCTTCCCTGGCCTCGGGCTCCTTTCTGACCGACGCCATGGTGGTGGTGCCCTGTACGATCAAAACCTTGTCCGGCATCGCCAATTCCTACAATGAAAACCTTATCGTCCGCGCCGCCGACGTCACTCTTAAGGAAAAAAGGAAGCTCGTCCTGGTGATCCGTGAAACGCCGCTCCATAAGGGGCACCTCCGCCTGATGACCATGGCCGCCGACATGGGTGCCCATATTCTTCCCCCGGTGCCTTCATTTTACCATTTTCCCGAAACCATTGATGATATCATCAATCAAACCATCGGGAAAATCCTGGACTATATCGGTGTTGAACATGACCTCTTTCGACGCTGGGGGGAACCGGGCGACACGCAGGATTCCGGTAACTTGACTGTTTGCTAATTTAAAATCAACGTCATTAGGAATTCGCGCAAAAATAAATTCACAAAGATTGCGCCGGATTTTGGTTCGTCTTCAAGGCGCGTCAAAGGGAGCATATTGCCTATATGTGACTTTTGGCGCAACGCCGAAGACGGACCAAAAGACAAGTCCCGCCTGGGCGGGATGGATCTATTTTTTTCCGAGGCCTTATACACAACAGGGAGCAAGCCATGACCCCTGAACCAGTCATCGCCATTCTAGGCACCTTCGACACCAAAGGCGAAGAACACCTTTTTCTCAAAAAAGCCATCGAAGCCAGGGGACTGCCGGCCCTGACAATCAATATCGGCACCCGGATACCGTCACCGTTTGAAGTGGATATCGACCTGTTTACCAATCCCGTGGGAAAAACTGACAGCCGGGATGAAGCCATTCAATCCATGCTTCAGCGTGCTCAACAACAAATCCGGGACCTTTACGAGCAAGGACGTATTCAGGCAGTCATTTCGGCCGGCGGCGGCTCCGGCACCCATCTTTGCACCGGAATCATGCGGGTTTTGCCTCTGGGCGTTCCGAAAGTCATGGTCTCCACCGTGGCTTCCCGCGACATGAGTACCATTGTCGGCACCAAGGATGTCACCATGATTCACAGTGTGGTGGATTTGCTGGGCGTCAACCGGATTTCCGGGGGTATTCTGGACAAGGCGGCGGCAGCAGTTTGTGCCATGGCCCAGAGTCAATGGCAACCGGAAAAAAAAGGAAAACGGATCGCGCTTTCCTTTTTCGGGTTTATCACCCGGGCCGCCGAACACATAAAAAAATATCTGGAAAATCTGGATTACGAAGTCATCGCTTTTCATGCCAACGGGACCGGCGGCATGGCTCTGGAGGAACTCGCCGCCGAGGGTTACTTTGACGGCATCCTTGATCTGGCCGCTCATGAACTGGCCGATGCGCTTATGGACGGCTATTGCGGCAATATCGGACCCGTCCGGTTTCAACCGGTTCCGGGCCGACCGACCCCCCGCCTGATCGTCCCCGGCGGCCTCGATTGCGCCGTGCTGGAATTTACCCGTGCCGATATTCCCCCGGTTTACCGGAATCGTAAAATATTCTTCTATGATTTCCGTTCGGCCATTCGGCTGAATATTGACGAATCCGTCACTCTGGCCCACCAGCTGGCGGCCCGGTTGAACCGGGCACCAACACTGGTAAAGTTCATCAATCCACAGGGAGGCTGGTCGGAAGCCGACCGCCCGGAGGCTCCTTTGTATGATCCTGAAATCAGTGATGTCTTTATTTCGACGCTTACCCGGGATTTAGATCAGCAAATCGAAATCATCACTTCAGCCCATCACATCAACGATCGGGCATTCGCGCAATTAGTGGGCAATGAAATGGATCAAATGATTCGAAAAATATCAACAGAAGGGAAAAAATAATGGAATCCGGCAATACTGTTTTTCAATGGCTCCCCTGCCCGGTGGTGTTTATCTGTACTGCCCATGATGACCGGCGGGACATCATGACGGGAACCGCCATGTTCGTCTCGGAAAAAGAGCCGTTGCTGACCGTGAGCGTGGCCACGGGCCACCTGACCGATCAGCTCATCACCGCCTCGGGTCAATTTCTCGTGGCTGTTGCCGCGATCGGGCAAACCCGGCTGGCCATTCAATTGGGAAGCACCCGGGGCGAGAAAATGGATAAATACACCCGTTTTTCCATCGACACATTACCGCAAGATGCCGGCAACGGTCTGATCCCCAAAGCAGTCTCTTCCTGGATGAAATGTAAAGTCGAAAGCAGCGACACCATCAAAGGATACCGGGTGGTTACGGGGCGAGTGGTCGAAAACGGTGATCTCTCCCGCCCACCGCTTGTCTGGCATAATGACGCCTTTTGGAATTTGATATCAGCTCCCGAATCTGGAACGTAATATGAGGCGTCCCCCCCCAGCAATTGTAATTTTGAACCTAAACACAACCGTTTCCCTCTATATTCCGAAGAAAAGTCCCCCTTTGAAGGGGGATAAAGGGGGATGTAAATAGGATATTTCAGGCAAAACAACCAAAATGCGAAATGCTGAACCTATTGGATTTAATAGACCCACCCGTTTTTTTGTGATAGTGAAAAATTGCATATTATTTTGTAAATACAAATGAATGGGACAATGGTCCCTTAATCAGAATTTGTTTCCCTTCAAGAATAAAGAGGCTGCTATGTACACAAAATGTTTTTTCCTGGTTTTTCTGTCTGCCGCAATGATCCTGACTGCATCCGGCAATGCCCTGGCCAAGTATGAGCTGCAACAGGAAATTCAACTTACCACCGGTGGGTTAAGCGGTGATTCAGACAACCAAAAGCCCGCAGTCGCCTACAACTGGCGTCGGAATGAATATCTGGTTGTATCCCACTCGGACCTCTCTCCCGGAGGCACGGATATCATCGCTTCCCGTGTCTCACCAGGTGGATCGAGTATTGATTTGGGCAAAATTTCCTCCGGGAATAGGTGTGAGGACCCGGATGTGGCCTATGACCACCAGAACGACAGATATCTGATTGTCTGGAGCCAGTATAATCCTCCTCCCGCCGACAGATGGGAAATATATGGTAGGATCATCCCGTGGAACAGCTCGGGCGTCGGCGCGCCTTTCACGATCGCCTCAGTGGGGGGCTTAAATCTCGAAATACCGGCCCTTGCCTTTGGAAACAACAGTTATATGGTGGTCT
>JAOZUU010000403.1 GCA_029938515.1 Desulfobacterales bacterium
CGCGTCGTTGATGACCACAAAATCTCCGGCCATCTCCGCCGCCATGAAGCGTTCAAGCGGATCAGCCGCACGGTCATCAAGGCTCTCCTTAAACATTCCGCCCGAATCTCCCGGCCAGTCCCATGGCGGCATTTCATAAAGATCTTTTATATTCATCTCATTGTCCTCCTCATAGCAAAATCACTGACTGCCTCAACGCCTTCTTTTTTTCCTTTTTTTGCGTTTTGCTTTCGACCTGTTTTTACGCCTTTTTGATTTTACCGGATCACCGGCAGCGCTCCCGGCACCGGATGCCCGGTCTGTTGACGCGGCCTGGGAACCAGCCTCCAAAACTGTTTCATCGCTGACAGACGGGAGCATCATTTGTTCTTTAACCACCTCGGCCTCGGAGCTATCCCGGTGAATGACTTGCGAGACCACCCGATCGGTTATCTCGGAAAGATAGTCCCGCAGCGTCTCGGAAATCTCCAGAAATTCCGGCCATAAGGTCTCGTCAACAAACCGTTTCGATACCCGGGCCATCACCGTGGTGTATCGTTGTCGGTAGTAGCGGTATGGTTTGATCCCGTAGCGCCGTAGCAAGGCCACAAATACCTTGCGCGACCACATGTCCTCCATGGAAAATCGGTATTCAACCAACGGCTCTTCTGTTTCGATGAGTCGCAGTCGTTCCAGTATCCGCTCCCGGGCCCGTTCCGCGGCGACTTTTTCGCCTTTGGTGGCGGCCCCGGCAAAAAGCGCCTCGATCAGGCGCAATTTTTCAATCAGTTTCTGTTCGTTCATAATCCAGACATCGTTATCATTGGAAAAAACCCTGCATTTTTTTTAAAACGCTTTGTCTAAAAACGGCAGATGCTGGATATCAGCTGGAACCAAGCATCCAGAAAACTTAAATATTTTCGTCTTCCCCCGCTCAAAGTCCGGGATCTTCGATTTGAGATTAAATCCTGCTAAAAGCAGGAACATTTTTCGAAGGCCTCCGGTAGCGCTTGAATGCAAATTGGAATTGGAACCGATGGCCTGCCTTTCCAGCTAATTCCGAATTCTTCCGGGCGCCTGCCTCAGTCGTCGATCTTGGTCTCCATCTCGTGGATGCGGCCCGCGAGCCAATCACGGCTGCGTCTGCGAGCTTCGAGGGTCTTCTCGATCTCGTCGTGATGAATGTCGTACCCGAGCGAGAGGGTAGCGGAGACGAAGGTGCCCGAGGGACGGATGACGGTGACGGCGTTGGAGGTAACGTAGAGGTTGGGCAGGGTCACGAGGTCGCTGCGTTCGTTCTGGATCTCGGTGTGGAAAAGCCCGCGCTCAGTGACCCGTCCCAGAAAGTCGCCGACCCGGATGTAGTCACCCGGCTTGAAACTCCGAACAATCCGCAGCATAAGCCCTGCCATCGCATTGGAGGCCAGAGTCGTGGAATATAATAAATCCATCCCGCCTGAGCGGGATAGATTTATTTATTTCCGAGGCCCTGATATGCGGTATCCGAATGCATCCCAATATGAGACCTTTCAAAAACAGTAATCATCATCCGGCAACCGACTATCGGAATTCAAATATCGGAAATCGGTCATATTGTCAAGATGGAACTTCTCTCCAACCCGGCTGAAATGTGGCATTTTTGGGAAACGGCTATCTTGAAGCAACATGAGATATTTGAAATAAAAATTAATCACTTAAATTGAGCTTTACATTTTGTTTGCGCTCATTTAGGGTAAAATACTTTCAATTCCAGACTAGGGGAAATTGCCATGGGCCTGCTCGAATTTGCGTTGATCTTTTGTGCGGTTATTGCATTGTATAATGTACAGCAAATCAAGATGGTCCTGAAAGATAAAGGATATAAGGTCGATATGCTAACGGGTTGGTTTTCGGACTATCGACATTTCAAAGGCCTGATTCAAAAAGAGCCGGATCAAAAGACCAAAATCAAATATCAACAAATCCTCAATGGACTGCTTTTTTCTCTGGGAGGGCTGGTCTTCTTTGCCGCTATGGTTTTGCGCAATCGGTTGTGACTAAGTACACGCCAAATCGCCTTAAAATTATAAAAGGAAAAAAACATGACGGTAAGATTGCAACAAGCTTTGTTAACGGATCTTTACCAGCTTACCATGGTGGGTGGATATATCCAGGCGGGTAAAAAGGACCAACGGGCCAACTTCGACTATTTTTTCCGGACGGTCCCGGATAAAGGCGGTTATTGTATCCTGGCAGGCCTGGCCGACGTGGTTGAATACATCCAGCATTTGCATTTTCGTGAAGAAGATATCGCCTATCTCAGGGAATTGGGCATCTTTTCGGAGGATGTTCTGTCGTATTTAGAAAAATTTAAATTTACCGGCGACATATGGGCCATTCCCGAGGGAACGGTGGTCTTTCCCCATGAGCCCCTGCTCCGGGTGACGGCACCCCTGCCCGAAGCCCAATTCATCGAAAGTATCCTCCTGAACATGATGAATTTCCAAACCCTTCTTGCCACCAAGGGTGCCCGGATCCGCTGGGCCGCCCAAGAAGATCCGGTCATTGATTTCGGCTTACGCCGGGCGCATGGTCCCGATGGTGCCTTGATGGCTTCCCGGGCCGCTTACATTGGCGGCGTGGACGCCACATCGAACGTGCTGGCCGGGCGTTTTTTCGGGATACCGATTCGGGGGACCCATGCCCATTCCTGGGTAGAGAGTTTCCCGGATGAGATTACGGCTTTTCGCACCTACGCCGATATTTATCCCGACACCTGCCTTCTGCTGGTTGATACATACGATACGCTCAAAAGCGGGGTGCCCAATGCCATCCGGGTCGGCAAAGAGCTACGGGCCAAAGGTCATGAAATTCTCGGTATCCGTCTAGACAGCGGCGATCTGGCCTATCTAAGCAAACAGGCCCGCACCATGCTAAACGAGGCCGGTTTTACCGATGCCAAAATTGTGGCCTCGGGTAATCTTGATGAACAGATCATTCTAAGCCTTAAAAGGCAAAAAGCAAAAATTGACATCTGGGGGATCGGCACCCGCTTGATCACCTCCTTCTCATTTCCCGCCCTGGGTGGCGTGTATAAATTGACGGCTTTAGATGAGGGTCTGGCGAGGATGACGCCAAAAATCAAACGCTCCGATAATACCGAGAAAATCACCAATCCCGGGCTTAAAAAATTGGTACGGATCTATGACCCAGGGGGCGGCATGCGGGGGGATGTCATTTTTTTAGATGATGAGAAAATACCCGGTGAGCGTGCTTATAAAGTTTTTCACCCGGTGCTCCCTCATATCACCAAAACTTACCCGAAAGATTTTCAAGCGCAAGAATTAATGGTACCCATATTTCAATCGGGGCGCCTGGTTTACGACAGCCCCTCTGTTCATGAAATCAGGAGAGCCACCCTGAAAAACCTTGAAAACCTCGATGGTGCTTATAAACGTTTTTACAACCCCCATGGCTATCACATCAGTCTTTCCGAATCTCTGCTTGACATCAAACAACGCCTTCTTCGGGAAGTGGCTATAGACCAACCTGGATAAACAGGAAAGAATAGCCACAAAGTCACCAAGACAC
>JAOZUU010000404.1 GCA_029938515.1 Desulfobacterales bacterium
GTAGAAATCTGAATGTGGCATTTGCGAGTTGATTGAATCGGTACGAATCCAGATATCAAAAGCCGTATGAGCATATGGATCGTTTGATTGGTATATTCCTAATCGTTGCATCTGCCTTAGCTATTCTTATCCTCTCGTTAGGTCGTCACCAGATGGTGCACCAGGTCCACAGCTGATGACATGTCCAGCATGGCCATGTTAAGTACCAGATGGTAAAGGATCGGACTGTCGTAGTCCTGTTTGCCCAGTTTGCGGTAGAGATTGGCCCGGCGACGATCCTCGGAATTGACCATCTGGGCCGCCTGCCGATCAGAGAGCTTGTAATTTTTTATTAGAAATTTAATCCGGTTTTCAGCGTTATTAATGAGCAGAATATGGTAGGCGTCCGGATGGTCGTCAAGGATATACTGACTGCCCCTTCCCATGATAACGACATTGCCCTCATCGGCAACCTGGGCGATAATGAGGACAAGATAATCAAGGTAAATTTGTTCATCCAGGTAACCCCGTTCATTTTTTAATACCCGATCCACCAGGCGCTGGGAAACCATTTTGGAAACCATCCGGCTGACCTTGCTGCCCGCTTCTTTTTCAAATGAAGCCACCCAATCGGAGGACACATTGGCCTCTTTGGCAATTCGCTGGATGATAGTGCTGTCGGCAAATGTGTACTTCAGCCTATCGGCCAGTAATTTGCCCAGTGTTTTTCCTCCGGCACCATATTGCCTTGAAATGGTTACGACTGCCATTAAATCCTCCTTGTTTGCGCTAGGACGTTTTTACACCGGGCGGAATGAGCAGGGTTGGAAAAGGTGACTTCTCCGCCAGTGTCCGGGGGGTGCTTCCCAGGAGTTTTTCCCGCCAGTTACTTTTACTGGATGTCCCTGCCACAACCATCGTCGCCCGACACTCCCGGGCCGCCTTTTCAATTTCCGAAATGGTTTCGCCAACATAAACATGCACCCGCGCATTGACGCCTTTCTCTTCAAACTGGTCACAAATGGTGTCCAATTTGCTCCGGGTCGTTTTGCGAGCCTTTTGAACCGCCATCGCCGAGTCGCCCGTTATTTGTTTTTCGTCAATCACATGAATAATATGGATCTCTTCGATCACGTTCCCCAGCAATGAAAAATAGTCAACCGCGCGTTGGCTGGCCGGCGAGAAATCGGTGGCCAGCAAGGGACGATCAAACGGCTTCCCAATCACCTGTTTGTCTTTATCCAGATATTTAAATACCAGCACCGGAAGGTTTGATCCACGAATAATCTCAATGATATCCGACCCGGCATACAGTTTTTCCAGCGGGCCTTTTTTTTGGGGCCCGATGACGATTAAATCAACTTCCTCTTTTTTAGCGGATTGAATGACATGACGGGCCATGCTGCCCACGACAATATAGACACCGACTTCCATACCCTGTTCGAACAAGTTTTCCGCCCAGTCGATAAAACGAATATTGGCTTTTTCTTTCAACCGGATGGCTTTATCTTTTTTATACCCGGTGCCGCGGCGCATGGCGACCTTGTCTCTTTCAATGACGTTCAGGAAAACCACGTGGTTCAAGGCCGCTTTTCTCAACTCCAGCAATGATTGCAAAGCATCGAGTTGCAGTTCTTCAAATTTTGTTGCGAATAACAGTTTTTCGATCTTCATCCTATACTCCACCGTTTCGGCCTGGTTGAGGTCCTTCATGTGAACCGTATGCCTTTTCCCGGTCGTCATTTCAACCTGAACTGAGCGATTTTTAGCTCGCTCTGCATCAATCTATTGAGCGCTAAGGCTTTCAAAAATACTCGACATATCCATCGGGTATGCCTCTGTTTTTTGAAAGCCTTATCATCTCAATATCTTGGAACATAGCTTCGCAAAAATTCGCTCAGTTCAGGTTCAACATTTTTTCGATCGCCGCGGCCAGATCTTCGGGCTCAACCGGTTTTTCGATGTAGACTTCAGGGTCCGGAACTTTTTCACCACCGAATTCAGTCAATGCTTTCTGGGAGCGCATGAATGTTCTTTTGGCAACTCCGGACAACATGATCACCTTGACATTCTTTAATGACTTGTCGGTTTTCAGTTCACGGTATAGCCGGATGCCGCTCTGCCTGGGCATCAACACGTCGAGGATAACAAGATCAGGGGCTTCTTCCTTGACCATCTTGAGTCCTTCTTCGCCGTTTTCCGCCTCCACTGGAATATACCCGCTTTCCTCCACAACCGTTGCATTAAACAATCTCACATCAGGATCATCATCCACAATTAATACTTTCTTGCTCATACGGTATCCTCCCTATGACCTTCTTTTTAATCAGCTCGCAGGTCAACCTTTCCCGCCATTCGTTTTAAGCGGAAAGCGCATCATAAAGACCGTTCCTTCTCCATGTGTCGATGAGACATCTATCGTGCCGTCGAGCTCTTCGATCAGCTTGCGGGTGACCAACAGACCCAGTCCGGTTCCCTTGGCGCCCTTGGTGCTGAAAACAGATTTAAACAGCTTGGATTTTACCTCAGCGCTCATGCCGGCACCGTTATCCTTGATCTCAAACCGGATGTAAGTATCGTCTTCCAGAGCGGTTTTAATTTCAACCCGGTGTTTTTTGGTTACGTTATCGTCGAAATAGCAGGCATCGATGGCATTGGATACTAAATTTGTCAGGCAGCGATGCAGACTTTTCGGATCCAGCATCACTTCATCGATCGCCGGGGAAAGATCTTTTACCAGTTCAACCTCGTGTTCGGCGGCGTTTTCGGCCATCACTTCCATCACATCATCGACAATATCATTGGGGAGACACCGCTCGATTTCGGGTTCTCTTTCCTTGGAATAGGTCAGCAAGTCCAAGACGAGGTTGGAGGTCCGGTCGATGTTGCGCTGGATCATTTGCCAGCCATTTTTTATCTTACCGGAATTACTCTTGTCAATGCCGATATTTAACAGGTAACTTCCGCCTTTAAACCCATTTAAAATATTTTTAATGCAATGCGCCATGCCGGCCACGGTTTGTCCCACGGCCGCCGCCTGCTCGGAATGGATCAGTTCTTTTTCCAGGCGCTTTATCTCTCGAAGATCCTGAAAAAACACAACGCTGCCCATGATTTTACCGGCCCTGTAGAGAAGGGTGCCTGAAAACATAACGGGAATTTTAATTCGCTCGTTTACGGCAATCGTCGCTTCTTCCCATGGCATTTCGTCCATCGGCTTTGCCGTATCCCGGTTTTTCAAAAGTGAATCCATGACTTTTTGGGGAAAGATGTCCCTCGCATCCATTTTGCCGACGACATCGTCGCTGTCATATCCGAATAATACCTGGGCTTCGGGATTGAAGACGATGATCTTCCAGGTATTGTCGGTCGCAATAATCCCGTTATTCGAGCTGTTAATCAGCTTCGACTGCAAATAGACCTTCTCGCTTAATTCCTCCTGGAGGATCGAGTTTTCAATGGCCACACCGAGTCGGTTCCCGGTCAATTCCAGGAGGTTTTTTTCTTCATCGGTATATTTTTTAATTGATCGGCTACCCGACCGCATAATTCCGAAGACGTTTTTTTTCC
>JAOZUU010000028.1 GCA_029938515.1 Desulfobacterales bacterium
TGCGGCTTGTCAAGAATCTGCGACGCAACCCCGTCAGCCACTACACCTTCCGCCGCGTGGAACAACTGAGAAGGACTTTTATGGCAGCACTTGAATCAATCCCCGAAAGGAAATGATCGTCATGAAATCGACCGCCAACCCCACCGCCAATCCCATGATCGTGCTCAGGGAAGAATTCGACGATTGGGCCATTCTTTTCGATCCCGATACCGGTAACGCCCATGGCATCAACCCGGTGGGTGTGTTCATCTGGAAGCATCTGGACGGCCGGCATACTGGCAACCAGATCTTGCAGAAATTGCGTGAGAGCTGTGAAGCTGTGCCCCAGGATGCTGAAAAGGAAGTAGATGATTTTATTGAGGATCTTGTCAAAAGAGGATATGTTGGATATGAAGCCTGATAAGCTTCAAGCTCCATTGCGGGTGATGAAAACCCCGCGAACCGTCGACATTGCCATTACCAACAGGTGCAACTTGCGCTGCACTTATTGCTACCATTTTTCCAGTGCCGGTGATGTTGACGAGGACTTGCCAAAAGAGGAATGGCTCAGGTTTTTCGAAGAATTGAAGCGCTGTGCGGTGATGGATGTTGTTTTGGCCGGTGGCGAGCCTTTCTTCCGCAAGGATCTTAGCGAACTGATAGAAGGTATTATCAAAAACAACATGCGGTTTTCCATTTTGAGCAATGGCACCCTCATTACCGATAAAATCGCCGGATTTCTGTCTTCCACGGAGCGATGTGATTATGTTCAGGTTTCCCTTGACGGATCCAAACCTGAAACCCATGATACCTGTCGGGGTAAGGGAAATTTTAATCGGGCTATTAAGGGTATCGAGTGTCTCCGAAAACATTCTGTTTCCGTCCAGGTTCGCGCTACGATTCATAAGCATAACGTCACGGACCTTGAGGAAATGGCCCGATTTTTTTTGGAGGAAATGGGGCTTGAGAGCTTTTCTACCAATGCCGCTTCCTATATGGGCCTTTTAAGACAAAATGTGGAGCAAGTGGGGTTAACCGTTGAAGATCGAATGCTGGCCATGAAGTCCCTTGTCAGGCTCAATAAAAAATATGATAATCGCATCAACGCTCAAGCCGGTCCCCTGGCAGAGGCTGCCATGTGGGGTGAAATGAAGAACGCCCGCGACCAAGGGAAAAAACAGATTCCCGGTCGAGGGCATCTAACCGCCTGCGGTTGCGTGACGGAGAAAATTGCCGTTCGAGCCGACGGTGCCATCATCCCCTGTACATTGCTAAGTCACATGAAACTCGGGCAGATAAATAAAGATGATTTTAAAGTAATCTGGCAAGACCATCCCGGAATGCGAAAAATGAGGGAACGACGCTATATCCCTTTAAGTGATTTTAAATTTTGCCAGGGATGCGAATACATCAATTCCTGCACGGGTAACTGCCCCGGCCTTGCTTATACGATCGTCGGGAAAGTGAATCATCCCAGCCCGGATGCATGCCTGCGGCAATTTTTTAAGGAAGGGGGAAGGCTGCCCTTATAGTGAACGATCGATGAGTATCAACAAGGACAGGGAAGAACGAGCATATCCCTTAAATCAGATATATTTTTACCTGACCGAGGGATGTAACCTACGCTGCCGTCACTGCTGGATTGCGCCGAAATTTCAAACCGAAAAGCGTTCCTATCCCGTCCTTTCCATGGATTTTTTCCGATCCATCATTAAACAGGCCAAACCGCTGGGCCTTTCGGGTGTTAAACTGACCGGGGGAGAACCCTTGATGCATCCTGATATCGATGGTATTCTCGAACACATCAAGAGAGAAAATCTAAATCTTACCGTGGAGACCAATGGGATTCTCTGTACCCTCGAAATTGCCCAAAAAATGGCAGCCTGCAAAAATCCGTTTGTCTCAGTGAGCCTGGACGGTGCCGATGCCTCAACCCATGAATGGGTGCGCGGAATTTCCGGCTGTTTTGATGAAACTCTTCAAGGAATACGGAATCTGGTTGATGCCGGATTAAAACCCCAAATCATCATGAGTCTCATGCGCCGCAACAAAGATCATATGGAACGTCTTGTGCAGCTGGCGGAAACACTGGGAGCAGAATCGGTCAAATTTAATCTCACCATGCCCATCGCAAGGGGAGAAAAGCTGCATGAAAGCGGAGATACCCTGACCATTGAGGAGCTTGTTGAGATAGGCTCGTGGGTGGAGAACACGTTTTCCGATTCAATCGAACTGCGAATAGTGTACGATCATCCGCCAGCTTTCCGTCCCTTGGGAAAGATGTTTGGCGATAATGGGGACGGATGCAGCCGATGCGGAATCCTGGGCATTCTGGGAGTACTTGCCAATGGATCTTATTCCCTTTGCGGTATCGGAGAGAATGTGGCTGAATTGGTTTTTGGGCATGTGGAATCAGAACGCCTGGAAAATATATGGAAAAAGACCGTCATTCTAAATGAATTGCGAGAGGGGCTCACGGAACGCCTGGAAGGAATTTGCGGAAGTTGTCTGATGAAAAACGTATGCCTGGGAAGCTGCATCGCCCAAAATTATTATAGCAACAAGAATCTGTGGGCCCCTCATTGGTTTTGTGAAGCGGCCCAGAAAAAAGGGCTCTTTCCGAAAACCCGTTTACGTCCCTCCAACTCGAATATCAGTTCAAACGATTGACAATCTACATTGCAAACAATAAAGAAACGTTCTGGCAAGCAAAGGAAATGAAAACTATGAAATGGGAAAAGCCGATATTAATTGATCTGACAGATTCCCTCGCTTATGGCGCCTGTACTGGTGGATCAAACCCAAGCGGAGGAGGATGCGCATCCGGTACCGCTGCCGCAAATGAATGCGGCGGCGGTGGAACAGCCAGGCTTGGATGCAGGGGTGGTGGGAATACCGTAGGCCCGGCATGCCGTATAGGGATCGGACCGGACACGTGCAGAGGCGGCAAAAATGGTTGATAAACCGGAAAAACCTTTTAGCTGATTAGCCCAAAGTGGGGCTTTTGAATAATATTAATTTTTGTTCAAGTTCAAGGAACACGAAAAATTTAACCACAGGCGTCCCGCAGGAAGTGCACTTGGGGTGAATATATGAAATATTTCGAGGATTACGCTAACCTACCTGCCGAATCCTCGGCGCAAAAATTGGACAAAAGGGGTGTTTTTTTAAAAATCTCAAGGTAACATTATCACCAGCCAATGGGCCTTTCATCAACCATATCAGCCATAGTAAACCTAAATATCAATAGCAAACCTGGATTTATAGTACTGCAAAAAAAGATAAACCGAGATCTTGCTGGAAGGCAAATTGCAAACTGAAAAACCCACTCCCAGGACCGTTCAAAGATCATACCATTTGTCATTGAGCGATGGAAACCGATGGTGTTTTTCCGCAGATCACCGCAACACCCATGTGTTAGAAAACCTGGCTCGCATCATGCGACTCAATCAGGGGTCCTTAAACAGTTCCCCTAATCTTATTTTCTGTAGTAAGCGATCAGGCAAAGAAAAGGGTGCCAATAAGAATACCCATACGTATAAACCCTTTCGTTTTTGGAAACATAACGATGGACAGGACCTCTTTTGTGAGACAAGTGACAACAGGGGGCTAGAAATTCAATACTTACATATGTGGTATGGTCTTTTGCCCATCTACCAACAAAGTAGCAATATTGGTGGATTAGCTGTCCATGGGGCCTTGGCGGAACTAAACGGTGAGGGATTTCTCATGGTCGCACCAGGTGGCGCCGGAAAATCAACCTGCTATCGCCGGTTTCCCAATTACTGGCAGCCATTGTGTGACGATGAATCCCTGGTTGTTCTCGACGAGCGTAAAAAATACCGGGCCCATCCATTTCCAACTTGGAGCAATTATCTTTGGAAACGTTCCAGAATGACCTGGGATGTTCAGCATTCGGTACCGCTTAAGGGATTATTTTTTCTTGAAAAAGCCGACAATGATACAGTCGAATCATTGGGAGGGGGCAAAGCCGCCGGTTTATTGAATGCATCGACCAATCAGGTATTTGAGAAATACTGTCGGGTAATGAATAAACAAAATCAAAGAATCCTTCGGCAGATGCTCTTTAAAAGTGTCTGCCGAATGGCAAAGCAGATTCCGTCCTATCGTCTGCGTGTCAGCCGTCATGGCAGATTTTGGGAAAAGATGGAAGCGGCTACCAGTAATCAGGGGAAATAATGAGACCTATGAGACCTAATATGAACTACAAAGGTCCCAGCATGAATCCCACCCTGAAAGCGGGTGACGGCCTATACGTGATCCCGTATGGAGACAATCCCATAGACACCGGAGATGTCGTCGTTTTCCGTCATCCGGAAGAGAAATATAAAATTGTCCATCGGGTCGTTGCCGTTGATCCGCAGGGTTTAAGAACCCGGGGTGATAATAACAAGGGTCTCGATTCGTGGGTATTGAGACCTGAGGAGATTATCGGCCGAGTGGTCTCCGCTGGAAGAAACACGAAAATAAGAACAATTCGCGGGGGGGCGCGGGGCCGAATGTTGGCTTCGGTACTTTGGGCCATAAAAAATATCAACATGACTGTTTCCAAGATACTCCATCCGGCCTACCATTTGCTGGCAAGATCAGGAATTTTCTTGAAACTGGTTCCCCTTCTGCCGAAAATGCGAATCCTTTCTTTTAACCGGCCCGAAGGGGATGAGTTGCAATTATTTATGGGAAACCATATGTTCGGTCGATATTTGCCGGAATATGACCAGTGGCGGATCATGCGCCCCTTTCGCCTGTTCGTGGACGAAGCCTGCCTGAAGCGTAACCGTTCACGGTTAAAGGGCTAATTGTACGGGTTGAACGAAAAAATTTTAAGTTAACAGCATTGATATGGGAATAATGGGAGGATCACGATGAGGCTTAAAATTAAGATAAATTTTAGCACTTCGATCTTTGTAGCCCTCATTTTTCTCTTTGTCATCTCCCAGTATGCCCTGGCTGATTCTAAGTGGGAGAGACTGCTTGAACAGGGTAAGCTTAAAGAGGGCGTGACTGTTGCAGTTACGACAAACATCCCCGTGGATGAGATCAGTAATAAGGCGGTGGAACTAAATTATCCGGCCTGCGACATATTGGAGGCCGAACTTAAAGCAACGATCGATGCGTACATGGCTCTGAAAACCATTGTCGCCGCGGGTGGCGATGTGGAACATCTGGCGCGGTGCTGCGCGGAACCGAAAATAGCCATCGCTTCCGCTGTTTTTGCCAAAGCCGCCATCGATGCCGGCCTCGATCCCGACACTGTGGACCGCCTCATCGGGACCGCTTTTACACCGCTACCGGGAGAACCTGGGGTCTTCACGCGTGAAGCCATCGTCGCCGGGGGAGAAATTCGCGAGGGAATTGTCAGCCCGATAAGGCCCTAGGAAAAAATGTTAAACATTTTCAGATACCTGAAATATAAAATTGTTGCCCCACTCCTAGTGATATTCTTGATCCTATCTCTACCGATCCAGGCGCAAGAATCCAAAGAAGTCGATAAAATCAGCGGAGATATATTTGGAAAAGGGGGAGGATATATTCACCCATCCCTGTCGGTCGGCGGAGTTTACACGGACAATGTCTTCCTTACCGCGAAAGACGAAAAAGATGATTTTCTCTGGGTGATCTCTCCGGAAATATGGCTGGTGCTGCCCGGTAGCCGAATAAAACCGATGACCCTGGCGGTCTCACCCAGGACCCCGGCCGGTTTTACGATGAGCCGGCCAAACCCTGAAAGTTTCAGACGCTACCAGACCTACTTATATTACGGTGCCGAAATTTTAAGGTATTCGGATTTTTCGATAATGGATTTTGACAGCCACAGACTCGAAGGACTGTTTCAATACAATTTACGCAGCGGTCTTTCCATTGAGCTGCTCGATCAGTACACCATTTCATTTGATGAAGTCGGCGTCGATGCCATTACCCTGCGTGATCAATACAAGAATAACCTTTTTGGCGCAATCTTGTCCTACGATGTCACCACACGGTTTCAATTGAGGTTGGATTATACCAATATGGGCATCGATTATGAAAACAGCGCCCTTAGCGAACGAGATCGAAGCGATAACGCCTATTCCGCCTACCTGTTTTTTAATATAAAACCAAAAACCTCGATTTTCGCCCAGTATCGATTCATAGATATTGAATATGATATTAATACCCTCGCCGATAACAGCCGGGAGCAGCAATATTTCGGCGGCATCCAGTGGGACATGACGGCCAGATCGCGGGGTCGGTTCAAGGCGGGGTATGGCGTCAAGGATTTTGATGATGCGGCAATAGATAATGCCGACAATTTTATTTTAGAGGCTGAACTCCACCATATATTCACTCCCAAGACCACGTTGAACCTGACCGGATTCAGGCGAACCGATGAAACCAGAATTCCGGGGACCGCTTATGTACTGACTCACGGTGTTACGGCAGATTACGATCAGCGGATAACCGAAAAGCTGACCGGCCATATTTTTCTGGCCTATTCATTGGATGATTATCAGGGCGACAGCACCTTTGAGGGCGAGACGAAAGAAAGAGAAGATGATTTTATCCGCCTGAGGCCGTCGTTGCGGTACAAATTCGCACGCTGGCTGATGGCCGAGGCAGCCTACCTGTTTTCCCGGCGTAACTCGAATTTTTCCGAGTTTGATTTTACCGAAAACCGGTTTTCGTTCAGAATTTCCGCTTCACTGTATGACGATTTCTGATGGTTTCATAAAAAGATTAGCCACAGACTTACACAGACGTTTAATTCGGCTGATTCAGCCGAATTAAAGATTCATCGCTTCGCGAAATATACTAATTTATCAGTCTAAAGATGAAACCATTATTAAAGAAAAAAGTGCGTTTTTCAGAATATAATAGCAACCCATATCTATCCGTGTGGGTCTGTGTGGGTCTGTGGCTAATTATTACGATTCTATTAGGGAGCGCTCATTCCTCTTCGGCTCAGGACTATATTGTCGGGGAAGGCGATGTCCTGAAAATCACCGTGTACGAGCACGATGATTTAACCATGACTGTCAGGGTCAGCGGTGAGGGAACCATTGCTTTTCCCTTGATCGGCAAGGTCCCGGTGGCCGGCCTGACCTTGACCGGGATCGCCCGGAAAATCACTGTGCTTCTGGCAGACGGCTATATCGTCAATCCCCAGGTAAATATTTTCATCCATGAATTCAGAAGTAACAAGGCTACTGTTCTGGGGCAGATTAACCGGCCCGGCCTTTATGAACTCCGTCAATATACCACGCTTTTGGAGATCATCTCCCAGGCCGGAGGCTTGACCCGGGGAGCGGGGAACAAGGCGATCATTAAACGAAAGCTCCCTTCGGGATCAGATCGGGAAGAAGAGTCTATCACCATTGATTTGAAAAACATGATCGAAGGGGGAGATACGTCCCGGAATATTCAGATCATGGGTGGTGACAGTATTTACATTACCGCTGTGGCGGTATATTACGTCACCGGTGAAGTCAAGAAACCGGATGAATTCAATCTGGACGGAAAAATATCGATTATCCAGGCCATCACCAAAGCCGGTGGGTTTACCGAAAAAGCCGCCCCCACAAAAGTAAAAATCATACGAAAAACAGCCGACAGCAAAAAGGTGCTCAGCAAAGTGTCAATGGATGAGCCGGTTTTGCCCAATGATGTCATCGTGGTACCGGAGAGTTTCTTTTAAACATGAATGAAAATGAAATCCATTTAAAAAATTATCTTCGCGTTATTCTAAAAAGAAAATATACGGTGATGACCTTTTTCATCGTCATTTTTGTCATCGCCCTGATGGGAAGTCTTTCTTATACCCCCGTATACACGGCTTCGACCAAGCTTCTGATCGAGAAAAACGACGCAAACCCCTTGATGATGAATTATCGCTATGGGGCCTCCTATGATCCTGAGTTTGTTGCCACCCAATCTCAAATAATCAAGAGTGAACCTGTTTCAAAAAAAGTGGCTGAGGCCCTTGATCTTGAAAATTCCTACGCTTCCTTTTTTAAAGATGTTCAAGAGAACCCTTCGAGAATTAACAATCCCCTTGTCTGGTTTAAAGACCTCTATGGAATCATCATGAAAACCGCCGGGATCGGAAAAGTATCTCCGGGCGATCAGGACGGGGAAGCAGACCCGGACGGCAAATCGGGCATTAAAACCAGGCCCGGGTCGGAAGTGTATAGCGAGATGATTAGTAGCGGTGTCTTTATTGAGCCGGTGGAAGAAAGCGATATTGTGGCTATCGGCTATACATCCACCAATCCTGAATTTTCGAAACGAGTCGTGAATGCGGTGGCCAAGGCGTATATCGAAGAAACCCTTGAAATGAAAATGGCCGCTTCCAGGCACACCATCGCATGGATGACGGAGAAAGCCGAAAAAGAAAGGACCAGGCTGGAAAACACGGAAAAAGCGCTGCAGAACTATATGCGCAATGAAAATATTGTTGCCGTCGAGGATCGAATTGCCATCATTCCCGAAAGACTGACTGAAATCAGCACCCAGCTGACCAAGGCCGAAGTCAAGCGCAAGGAACTGCAGTCGCTGAACAACATGGTCAGCCGGGTATCGCAAAACCTGGAAGGTGCTGAAACAATCAATGTGATTGCTTCCGATGCAACCCTCCGGTCGATTCGTTCGCAACTGATGGAGATCGATCAGAAGATTACGGAACTATCCAAGAAGTACGGGCCCAAACATCCGGTGATCAAAAGAGCCCTGGCCGATGCGAATAAACTGGAAGAAAAAAGAAAGAAAGAGATTTTACGGATCATTCAATCGATAAAGAACGAATTTGAACTTGCCAGATCCAGCGAGGAGAATCTCCGGGAACTTTTTGAAAAAACCAAGCTTGAGGCGGCCCGGCTGAACGAGAAGAATATTCAATACGGGATGCTGAAGCGGGAGATTGAAACCAACCGGTACCTGTATGATGCCCTGATAAAAAAAATTAAGGAGCAAAGTATCACCGATCAGGCCCAGACGGTAAATATATGGATTGTTGAAGAAGCCAAAACACCGGAACATCCATCGAATCAGCGCAATAAACAAAGAATGATCCTCGGAATTCTGCTGGGGCTTTTCGGCGGGATCGGGGTGGCATTCTTCCTGGAATATCTGGATCAGACGGTCAAAAGTCCGGATGAAGTTGAAAAACGATTCGGCATTTCCGTGCTTGGTATGGTACCGCTTTTAAAATCCAGAAAGAAGCGTCCGGAAAAAGTGGTTATCGATGATCCTTCTTCCGCTTTTTCCGAAAGCTACAAAACGATCCGAACGGCTATCCTGCTCTCCTCGGCAAAAACAGCGCCCAAAACCCTGCTTATCACCAGCGCTTCACCGGAAGAGGGCAAGACCGTTACCGCCATCAACCTGGCGATAACCCTGGCCGCGCAGTCTTCGACCAAGGTCCTGATCATCGATGCCGATTTAAGAAGGCCCCGTTTGGATTCGATTTTCGATCTCGATGGATCATATGGGTTAAGTACTTTTCTATCCGGTGTGTCGGACCAAGAGATCATTCAGGAAACACCTATCCCAAACATGTCTGTTATACTGGCCGGACCTATTCCGCCAAATCCTTCCGAATTGCTCGGCTCCAACCTAATGAATGAACTGTTTGATGATCTAGAAAAAAAATTCGATTTCATTGTCATTGACTCGCCCCCCCTGTTGTCTGTTTCGGACGGGATAATATTAAGCACGGATGTGGATGGAACGATAATGGTAATTAAGGCGGGAAAAACAACCTATGAAATTGTAAAAAGGGGGTTGAAGACCTTAAACGATATTGAATCTCGTGTCATCGGTTCTGTCCTCAATGCCGTGGATATCAAAAAAAGCGACTATTACAATTACGGCTATCATCAGTATTATCATTCCTATTCTTCGGATTAAGACCGTATCACCTCATTGTTCATTTTCTGTCATTTTTCTCTGCGCCTTTGCGGGCGATATTTTTCCCCACCAATGTGCCACAAGGCCAGAAGGTAAGATGATATGAAGATGAGGGGGGGATCTTCTCACCTTCTCACCATCTCATTCCCATATGCATAGACTCGTCTACTGGATTTTCATCTCCGTCTTAATTTTCGCACCCTTGGCTTTTGGGACCGTGGAGCGGTGGTCGCTGACCATCATGGAGAGTGTATCCTTTTCGGCACTTTTACTCTTTTTTTTATCGGTATTTAGAAAAAAGAGCACCTTTTATGAAGTTCCCGGTCTTATCCCGCTGATTTTCCTGGGAGCCTATATGCTCCTCCAGTTGATCCCCCTGCCCGCAAATCTTGTAAATCTCATTTCACCGGCAACCTATACCCTTTACAATGATACCGTTGGGGTCATTAACCCCCTGGGCTGGATTTCATTTTCAATCAACCCAGGGGCAACCCTGTCGGAATTTTTTCGTTTTTTAGCGTATCTTGCCTTCTATATTCTGACTGTACAGCTGCTCACGAAAAGAGACCTGTTAAAACAGACGATCGGTGTGGTGATTGTTTTCGCCACGCTGCTCTCCGTTCTGGCAATGATTCAACACTTTACCATGATTCAGAGCGTTTCCCAGGCCGATCGAAAAATTTTCTGGTTCAGGGAACTGACTCACGGCGGCGCGCCCTTTGGCCCTTACGTCAACCGGAATCATTATGCCGGCTGGATGGGGATGATCTTTCCCATCGTTTTGAGCATGTTTCTGTTGCATAAGCCGGTGGGTATCTATCGCTCCTTCCGTGAGAAGATGATCGGGTTCCTGACCCAGGGCAGAACCAATACCTATATTCTTCTGGGGCTGTCGGCAACCTTGATCTCGATTTCCATTTTTTTGAGTCTTTCGCGAGGCGGCATCATCAGTCTCGGCCTGGCACTTCTTTTTCTCGCGATCATGGTTACGCTTGGGAAACCCGGGCGGGGCAAAGGGGTGTTGATCATATGCGTTTTTACCATCGTGCTGCTGTGTGTGGGATGGTTCGGATGGGAACCGATTTTTAAACGGTTCGATACGATCCGGGATGTACACGGGGATATCGCCGGGCAACGGCCGACCATCTGGGAAGACAGTTTCAATCTCGTCAAAGACTTTCCCCTGGCAGGGTCCGGTTTTGGAACCTTTAAGGATCTGTATCCAAAGTATCGCCATTTTCCCGGCCACATGGTTGTCGAACACGCCCATAACGATTATCTTGAACTTCTGGCCGAAGGAGGAATCCCGGGGACATTACTGGTCTTCTGGTTTTTAGCCGTTTTTTTCTTCAAATCGGTTCGGGCATTTTTAAAAAGAAACGATATGTATTCGATTTATCTTTATTTCGGTATCCTTGCCGGGATCATTTCGATTTTAATCCATGGCCTGACCGATTTTAATCTCCATATCGGCGCCAACGGGCTCTACTTTTTCTTCCTCCTCGGATTAGCTGTATCCGCAACCAATACGAGAATAAGCTATCGACAGAAGGATACCAATCTGAACCAGCTCCAGTTCCCCTTGCAGAAGTTTTTAGGCCCTGGGTTTGCCATCGTATTTCTTTTCATGCTCCTCTTTAATACGGGCAGCCTCATGGCTGAACTGAACTTTTCCTCCATCGAAGATGTCAGTTTGAACAAAGATATCCCGCCAAAGATGCTTTTTGAGATCAATCGCCGGGCCCGCCGGGCGTGTCGTTTAAATCCGCTGGAAGCTAAGTATCACTTTGCGGCGGCCAATATCGAAGCGTTTCGATCAAATGATGACATTGCCTTAAAACAATATATAGAAGCCGTTCGCTTGAACCCGGCGCGTGGAGAGTATCTTCAGCGGCTGGCAGTCGAGTTATCCGCCCGTGAAAATTTCGAAGCGGCCGACAAGTTGCTCCGCGCCGGTATCAAATACAATCCGGGCAATCCCAATAGGTACCTTGGATATGCCGCCTGGTTGTTGTCCCAGGGCCATACGCAACGCGCCATGAAGAATTTGAATCGCGCCATCGCCATGGAACCTAAAAAATTTGATAAAAGTCTCACCCTCATGGTGATCCACGGCCTAACGGAACAGGAGATGCAAACCGCCATACCTGAACGGGTCGAGCCCCATCTCCACTTCGCGGACTTTCTCTTACAGACGGGAAACGTCGAAATGGCGGAAGCGGTTTATCGCCACGCCCTCGAATTCGTTAAAAATGAAGATGTGGTAAAATTTGCCTACTTCAACAAGGTTTACCAATTCTATATCAAAAAAGACCGTCCCGAAGATGCCCTCGATGTCCTGAAAGAAGCCATTGAATTTTTACCGGCAAACCCTTATTTACGATTGCAGATGGCGGCCTTATACGAACAGCTCGGAGTAACCTGTCGTGCCGTCGAGGAATACCGGAATACCTTGACTATAGAGCCTCAAAATCGAAAAGCAAAAAAACGGCTTAAGAAGATTCTGTCCGAATAGATGAATCAACATCACATCAGTCAAAAAATCCGTCAAAGCCTTCGCCTCGATCGTGCGGTCAAATTCGTCTGGAGTGCCGCCCCGGGATGGACGTTGATCAGTCTTGTCCTGATCATTGTCCAGGGCGTGTTACCGCTTCTCGTACTTTATGTGATGAAGCTCATCATCGACGCCGTGACTTTCGCCCTGACGGTGCCGAATCAGACGGCAGCATTC
>JAOZUU010000405.1 GCA_029938515.1 Desulfobacterales bacterium
TCGATGCCGATGGTAAGTATCTCGGAAAATTCAGAAAAATACATATCCCCCACACTTGGCCGGGCTTTTGGGAGAAATTTTATTTCAAACCGGGAAATCTTGGATTTCCGGTTTTTGAGACTGCCTACGCCAAAATAGGTATTTTCATCTGTTACGATCGGCATTTTCCCGAATGTGCCCGGGAGCTGGCACTAAAAGGAGCGGAAATCCTTTTCAATCCGTCCGCTACCACGACGGGAAAATCCCAATACCTGTGGGAACTGGAACAACCGGCCCAGGCGGTTGCCAACGGTGTATTCATCGGCGCAAATAACCGGGTAGGCTTGGAAAAGCCATGGGAATTCGGCCAGTTTTATGGATCCAGCTATTTTGTCGATCCCCGAGGTGAGATTCTGGTCAGGGGAAGTGAAGACAGTGACGAGATTGTTGTCGCTGATCTGGACCTTGATCTAATCCGGGAAGTCAGGGATGGATGGCAGTTTTTCAGGGATCGCCGTCCCGAGATGTACACCGAAATCTGCAGACACTTGTCATAAGACCTCACAAGGTAAGCCGGTCACGCGAAACGGGTCCGGTGGGCTCAACCGGCAGATAGTCAACTGGTAAACGATAAACATGGAAGGAGGGAGAAGAGGAAATGAGTGAAGAACAGAAGGAACACAAACATTGGATTGTTTACCCCATCGGGAGTAAACCCAAATGGCCATTGGCGGTATTGCTCGGAATCCAGCAATACCTGACGATGTTCGGAGCGACGGTGCTCATTCCATTCATCATCGGAGGCGCCATGGGGCTGCCTCCCGAAGAGCTGGCATTAATGATTTCAACCATATTCTTTACCTCGGGACTCTGCACGTTGATCCAGCAGTCTCCCCTGGGAAATCGTCTGCCCGTAATCCAGGGGGGAACGTTTTCTTTTCTCGGGCCGACTTTTGCGATTCTCGCCCTGGTGACCGCCGAGATGGCAACATCCGCGGGTATCCCGCTATGGCAACTTAAGGTTCAAAATGTGGCTGCCGCCATCATGATCGCTTCAGTTGTGGAAATCGTCCTCGGTTACACCGGGATCATGGGCCATGTGAGAAAGCTGATCAGCCCCATTGTGATCGGCCCCACCATTGCCATGATCGGTCTGGCGCTTTTCGGTATCGGTGCGCCCTGGATGGCCACAAACTGGGTGATTTCACTGATCACACTGGTGGCATTGATTCTTTATTCACAGGTTTTTTCGATTAAATCCCGTGTTTTCATGCTGTTTCCGGTCCTTCTGGCGATTGCGACCGGATGGATCTTTGCTTTCCTGGGAACGATAACCGGATTGATTCCCGAAGGAAACGCGGCCAATCTGGCCGGAAAACTGGATTTGATCGCCACCGCTCCATTGATAAGCTTTAAACCGCTTATGCCTTTCAAGTGGGGATTTCCAGATCTAAGCAGTTCGGTATTATGGGCAGGTGTTTTCGGCATGCTGGCCGGATATCTGGCGTCCATGATTGAATCCATCGGTGACTATTATGCCTGTGCCCGTATATCAGAGGCACCGGTTCCCACGGGCCGCATGATCTCAAGGGGCCTCGGTGCAGAAGGCCTCGGTTGTTTGATTGCCGGTATCCTGCAAACCTGTAACGGAACCACCACCTACTCGGAAAATATCGGCTCCATCGGTCTGACAAAAGTCGCCAGCCGAAGGGTTGTCCGCTGTGGCGCGGCTGTCATGCTGGTCATCCCAATTGTCGGCAAATTCGGGGCGGTACTGGCCACCCTGCCCATGCCGGTCGTCGGCGCTATGTTTGTGGGCTTGTTCGGAATGATCGCCTCCGTGGGGCTTTCCAACCTGCAGATTGTCAACATGAACAATTCCCGCAACCTGTTCATCATCGGTATTTCTTTCTTTGCCGGTCTGAGCGTTCCCTTCTGGTTTACCAGTCATTTCGACGTCGCCACGGGCCAGATTGTCAGCGGGGCCATTTCCTGGGGCACCCCGGGCAGCTTCATCAATGTTGTCAGCAATATTATTCAGGCCATCCTGAGCACCGGTATGGCGGTAACGGCCATCATCGGAATTATCCTGGATAATTTACTCCCCGGTGCCACTCGGGCCGAACGGGGGCTGGAAGTCTGGGAGAAGGATGCCTCTGAAGAGGCCTGGGAAGAAGCGGAAGCCCAGTGGAGCGCCATGGCAGAAGGAGAGATGAGGCCTATATAAACATAGAATTGTTTTTGAATAAAATAATTCTATAATAAGCAACTGCGATGATCCAGTAAAAAGTCTGGAAATCAAAATATCGTCATTCCGTCCCCGCTAAAAGTCCGGGATAAACTGCGGCCGGAATCCAGCAATTTTAGTATGTTCTGGATACCGGATTCATCATCCCGGACTCGATCCGGGACCGGCATGACGGCTGGGAGACTTCTTACGATTTCATCAAAATTACTTGCAAAGGGGTGGATTTGGTAATCCGCCCCTTCGTCTTTTACGCTTGACCGATAGTGGCTTAGAGTTTAGTGTCGCGGAAACAAATAAATCCAAAATCCGGTGCAACCTTAGTCGATTTATTTGTTTCCGCGACACTAAATGGAAGTTAGTGATATGCAAAAACTAATTCTCTATGCCATTTATACCCTTATGGTTTCCATCGGGCTGGTGGCCATGTATTCCATCCTCAATGCCGGTAATCCCAACAGCCTGCTCAGAAACTTCTTTCCGGACCCGGCCAGCGATGTTTATATTGCCGGAATCTCATCCTTCATCGTATTTGTATTGGGTTTTGTTGTTTTTTTCACGAGAGACCAGGAAGGGTTCCAAAATTTAATTGAATTAAACCGCAACCGAATTCAATCCCTTCGAGACAAAGGCAAAAACGATGAGGAAATTGCCGATTCAATCCTCGCGGCCATGGGAAGCCGGAGTGGATATAAACATAATCTGGCTCGAAAAAAGCTGATCATTTACCTTTCGAAATTTAGATAGGGTTTGATATGACGGCACACTTCTTCAACAATCAACAGTGGATTATCATTGCCCTGGTTTTTTTCGGTATTATCGCCTATATCGCCTTTATTCGATGGCGTGACCGGAAGTGGATTGAGAACCGATTCGGCCAGCAGAAGGCTTTGGCCATGAGTTTTGGGATAAACTATTTCGGAAGAGCCGACGAACCGGGAAAGCCACGAAAAAGCAGCGGTTTCCTGCTCCTTCTACCTGACCGGTTGTTTTACCGCAGCCGAGCATCAAGGCTGGAGCTGGATATTCCCGGTAAAAACATCGCCCGGGTATACCCCGGCACAAGCATCAAGGGGGTTGATTTGCATCAATCGGTGATGAAAGTCGATTTCATCAACGAGATCAATCGCAGAGACAGCGCCGCCTTCAAAGTCCCCTACCCCCCCCAGTGGATCCGGATGATTGAAAATACGCTCGTTAAGAAGGGCGAAACAGATGATGCCCGCAGGCATTAGCGTGGGATCCATAGCCCGCTGGATTGTGATTTCTAATTTTTTCCATCACGGATTCAGGTCAGAGAATAGAGCTCCTTGTCGGA
>JAOZUU010000406.1 GCA_029938515.1 Desulfobacterales bacterium
GTGTTGACGATATCCGGAATAGTGCAGCCACGACTCAAATCGTTGACCGGTTTATTCAGCCCTTGCAGAACCGGTCCGATGGCAACCGCATTGGCAGAACGCTGCACGGCTTTGTAGAGATTGTTGCCGGTGTTTAAATCCGGAAAGATAAAGACGGTGGCTTTACCGGCAACCTCGCTTTCCGGCAGTTTGGTTCTGGCCACCCCCGCATCCACGGCGGCATCATACTGAATGGGCCCTTCAATCTTTAAGTCCGGCCGGCGCTCCCGGACGAGGCGAGTAGCCAGCCGCACCTTATCCACTTCCGAACCTTGGCCTGATTCGCCGGTCGAATATGAGCACATGGCAATGCGGGGTTCGATTCCATAAATAACAGCGGTCTCGGCCGAACTGATGGCGATTTCCGCCAGCTGTTCCGCATTGGGGTCGGGATTGACCGCACAATCGCCATACACCAGGACACGGTCTGCCAGGCACATTAAAAAAACGCTGGAAACCACCGAAAATCCGGGCCGGGCGCGAATAATCCGAAGGGCCGGCCGAATGGTTTCGCCGGTGGTGTGAATGGCGCCGGACACCATGCCATCGGCAAGATCTTTGTATACCATCAGCGTGCCGAAAAAGTTGACATCGGTTACCGTGTCGCTGGCCATTTCTTCAGATATGCCTTTATGCTGGCGCAGTTCATAATAGGTTTGGGCAAAGTCTGTGCGTAATGCGGAGACCAGTGGATCAATAATTTGAATTTCGTCCAGATTTAGACTTAATGAACCGATTTTATGATTTATTTCGTCCGGATTTCCCAGCAAGGTGATGTCGGCGACTCCGCGTCGCAAAAGGATTTCACTGGCGCGTAGAATGCGTTCCTCCTCACCTTCCGGCAGGACGATATGTTTGCGATCGGCCTTGGCTCTTTCGATGAGTTTATATTCGAACATAATCGGCGTGACCCGTCTGGAATGCACCACCTCAATGCGGTTCTCGAGCGCTTCTATATTTACATAGGTTTCAAATGCACCCAGGGCGGCGGCGATCTTGCGGTCGTTTTCAGGGGTCAGCTCCGGCCGCACGGCACTGGCATTCATGGCGGAGGTATAGGTGTCGGTGTCGACTTTGATAATCGGAATCGGTGAATACTTTTTTAAGCCTTCGATCAGGCGTTGAACCGGACCTTCAGGTGTAAACCCTCCGGTCAAAAGCAATCCGGCAATGTTCGGGTAGGTCTCAGAGACGGTTGTGGCCAGGCTTCCCAGGATTACATCGGCCCGGTCTCCCGGAGTGATAATGAGATCGCCGTCTCTGATGTGATCCAGATAATGCGGCAGATTCATCGCCGCAACCTTAAAGTCATGCACTTCGCGATTTAATGCCTTCGGTTCACCCAGCAGAATTTGAGCGTTAAGGTTTCGAGCGATGTCTCCCACCGTTGGTTTCCCAAGGATGGGTTCTTCCGGCAGAATGTAAATCGGCTCTGCCTCCAGACCCATTTTTTTGATTTGATCCTTTACCGCGGAAGTCCTGTTGATGTCCACCCGGTTAATGATAGTCGCCGCGATCGTGCACCCTTTTTTTTCAAATGATTCCTGTGAGACTTGCACGGCATCAACGGTTTCATCCGGTGATTTGTTACGTCCGTTGATCAGCAATAGGATCGGGCAACCCAGATTGCCGGCGACTTCGGCGTTAAAGTAGAACTCAAAAGCGGATCCCACGTCTGTAAAATCCGTACCTTCACAAAGAACAAATTTGCATTTATTTTCCAGCGCTTTGTATTTATTTAAAATATTCTTTAAGAGCGTTTCGGTCTTCCCGTCGGCAGTTAAGTTGCGGGCTTCTTCATGGGTATAGGCATACATCTGTTCATATGTCAGATCCAGATTATAACGGGTTTTGACGAGTTGAATATTATTATCCGGTGACTGGCTTGAGGGAATAACAGGCCGGAAATACCCGATTTTACCGATGCGTCGTGAAAGCATCTCCATGATTCCAAGGGCAACGACCGATTTGCCGCTTCTGGGCGCCACTGCCGCGATGTAGAGACTGTTTGCCATTTTCCCCCATTGAACCAAAGTCTGATCCATATTGGTTCTATCTCTGATTAATCCAGCATTTCCACTGCCCTTACGGTGGGCTCTTCTTGGCTTCTTCAACAATACCATGTTGCACGGAAGCCTGCACGATAACAATTCCCAAACAAAACCCGCCAATCGATATTTAAATACCGAGATCTTTGAAAGGTGTCAATATTTGTTCAAGTTGAAGGAAGGCAATCCGCCGCTGGCGGATTAACCGCCATGGTCAGCGGCAGCGATTAGCTGTCCGCTGGACCAACTTGCTGACCTTCAATCATTTGAAATGACGGTGGTGAGCCCGGTGATACTGGTAAGCTGTACACGATTTCAAAAGCGCCATTTTCATGCTATAGCCTCAATATGTCATAGCAATTATTTTTGGTGTTTTTTTAGATGAATTGCTTCCTAAAGCTGATAAATTAATGTGCGCGCAAAAAAAGAGGAACCATATTGAAAAAATTTACAATCAAAGAGATTAATCAAGCGGTAAACGGTACACTTGTCGGCAACCCGAAGATCCTGATCACAAGTGTAGAACAAATCTTCGAGGCGACGAAAAACCAGCTGACATTTATTGGGAAAAAGAAATACATAAAGTTATGGGACCAATCACGTGCGTTGGCTGCAATCGTCACTGATGGCTTGGATGCCGAACCGGGAAAAGACCGGGCACTTGTGCGTGTGGCCGACGCCGATCTTGCTTTGGCACAAGTCCTTCAACTGTTTGAGCCGGAACCTCCGAATTGTGCGCCCGGTATACATTCAACTGCGGTGGTCGACTCAACCGCCGAAATCGGCGCAGGCGCCGCAATCGGGGCCGGTTGCTATATTGGTCCCGGTGTTGTTATCGGTACGAACACCAGTCTTTATCCCAATGTTACCGTACTGGATGACTCCAGTGTTGGCAGTGAGACGATTATCTGGTCCGGTACGGTTATACGAGAACGCTGCCGAATAGGAAATTATTGTATCATCCATCCGAATGTGACAATTGGCGCCGACGGTTTTGGTTATCGACCGTCACCCAACGGTCTCGGCTTGGTCAAAATCCCACAAATCGGTACGGTTAAGATTGGAGACGGCGTTGAAATTGGGGCGGGTAGTTGTGTGGACCGGGGTAAGTTCAGTGCCACATCGATTGGCGACGGTACGAAAATAGACAACCTTGTTCAAATCGCTCACAATTGCAAACTTGGCCGATCCTGTGTGATGGCCGGCCAGTCCGGCCTGGCTGGATCCGTAACTTTAGGTGATGGCGTTATAATGGGAGGGGGCGCGAGAGTTACAGATCATGTCACCGTTGGCAACGGGGTGAAATTGGGCGGAAACACCGGCGTCATACGTGATGTACCGCCGGGAAAAACGCTTCTCGGGCTTCCTGCGGACGATTATAGGCAGACGTTGCGGTTATGGGCAGCACAAAAACAACTTCCTGATCTTGTTAAACAGAAGAAAAA